>NZ_JBYTEP010000020.1:0-61759 GCF_058792015.1 Cellulomonas sp. EB106-03-03-XG116 | reverse complement strand
ACTCCACGGCCTTCGTCGGCAGCGTCAGAGGTGGATAAGAGACAGGGTCGACCCGGCGGCGGCGCGGGCGACGCTCGCGACCGTGGCGCGGGCGGCGGCGGTCGTGGCCGAGCGGGCGGAGTCGTGAGCGGGGGCGCGGGGCGCCCTGGTGCGCCGGGCGCGGGGCGCGCGCGAGCGGCGTTCCCGCGGAAGCCGTGGCTCGGGCGGCGGCACGCGGCGGTGCTCGCGGCCGGGGCCGGGCTCGCCGTGGCCGGGCTCGTGGTGCTGCTCGTCGTGTGGGTCGGGCTGGTGACGTCGACGCTGAGCACCGGGCTCGCCGACGAGGGCACCTGCGTCGCCGCCGCGACCGCGGGGGAGGACGGCGCGACCGTGTCCTCGTCGCTGCTGCCGCCCCGGGCGGTCTGCACCTGGACGGTCGACGGGCGCGCGACGGAGACCGTGCTGGCGGAGCGCCCCGCGGCGCTCGCGGGCACGGCCGTCGCGGCCGTCGGCGTGGGCGTGCTGCTCGTGGCCGGCGGCGCGGCGGCGGCGTGGCGCGCCCGGCGCCGGCCGGCGGTCGCCGCCGCGGGATGACCGCGGTGCTACTCATGAGTGTGTAGACCCCGCGCGGGCGCGTCGGGACGCTCGCGGTGTGGACGGAGAGCTGCAGCGCACCGTGGGACGGAACATCCGGCGCATCCGCACGGCGGGTGACCTCAGCCAGGAGGACCTGGCGGACCGGATCGGGCACCACCGCACGTACCTGGGGTCCGTGGAGCGCGGCGAGCGCAACCTGTCGCTGCGCTCGCTGGAGCGCCTGGCGGGGAGCCTGGGCGTCGACCCGGTCGACCTGCTCGCCCCGGGCGGTCCCGACCCGGGCACGACGGGCGCCGACGGGTCCTGACCCGTCGCGGCCGAGGCGTCCTGACCCGCCGCGGCCGCCGGGCCGGGACCGCGCGGGGGTGCGGCTCGCCCCCCGCGCCGACCCGGTCAGGCCCGCGCCAGGTCCAGCACCCGGTCGAGCGCCGGCATCAGCCGGTGCCACGACTCGGCGCTGAGCTCCAGGTGCTGCACCGCGCCGTCGCCCACGTAGACCCAGGTGGTCCGGGCGCCGTCACGGCGGTGCACGCACACCGCGAGCTCGGCCGCGGCGGTGCGGTCCAGCGCGTCCGGGCTCCCGGGCGCGGCGTCCGGCTCGCGCTCCGCGAACGGCGAGACCGCGGCGCCCGGACCGCCCAGGAGCTGCCGGGAGGCCACGGACATCGAGCTGCTGACGTGCGCGCGGTCCCGCACGTCGTCGTCCTGCGCGTGGAGCACCACGCACCAGTCGGGGCAGGGCTCCACCTGCCAGGTCGGTCGGTCCTGCTCGGTGCTCACGGGTCCTCCTCGGTCGGCCTGCCGAGGGGCTCCTGCGCGGCCGCGCCCCTCGTCCCACCCACTGTGGGCACGACCACCGACACGGGAGCCCCGTCGTCCACAGGCCGCCCGGCTCAGTCCTCGGGGGCGTCGCCGATCAGCTCGCGGACGGGCACGCCGAGGCGCTCCGCCAGCCGCTCGACGGAGCGCAGGGTGAGGTTGCGCTCCCCGCGCTCGACACCGCCCAGGTAGGTGCGGTGCATCTCCACGTCGCGCGCGAGCGCCTCCTGGCTGATCCCGCGCTCGATCCGGAGCCGGCGCACGCGCCGCCCCACCGTCACCTGCAGCTCACCGATCACGGTCCCACGGTCGGGGTCGTGCTACTTCTCTGTCTACAGACTGATGAGTAGCAGCGTAGCGGCGCCGGCACCCCGCCGGGAACCCCGGCCGGCACCCCGCCGGGAGCCCGGCGGCCGCGCGCCCCGCGGGTGCCGTGTCGGGGGCGCGCGGCATGATGTGCGCGTGGACGCGACACGACCCGAGACGACGAACCCCGAGGACTCCGGCCTGGACGAGGCCGCCGCACGCCAGCGGTGGACCGAGCTCGCGGACCGCGTCCGGGAGCTCCAGTTCGCCTACTACGTGCGGGACGAGCCGGCGGCCAGCGACGCCGAGTACGACGTGACGCTGCGCCGGCTGGAGGCGCTCGAGGACGCGTACCCGGAGTTCGGGCTGCGCACGCCCGAGTCGCCCACCCAGAACGTCGGCGGCACGTTCTCCACCGAGTTCCGCGCGGTCGACCACGTCGAGCGGATGCTGTCGCTGGACAACGCGTTCTCCGCCGAGGACGTCGCCGCCTGGGCCGAGCGGGTGCACCGCGACCTGGAGCTGCCCGCGGGCGCCGAGGTCGGCTACCTGACCGAGCTGAAGATCGACGGCCTCGCGATCGCGCTGCTCTACGAGCGCACGGGCGACGGCCCGGCCCGGCTCGTCCGCGCGGCGACCCGCGGCGACGGGCGCACGGGCGAGGACGTCACCCTGAACGTCCGGACGATCGCGAGCATCCCGGACGTGCTCGCGGGGGACCCGGCGACGCACCCGGAGCAGATCGAGGTCCGCGGGGAGGTGTTCCTCCCGGTCGAGGCGTTCGAGCAGCTCAACGCGGCGCAGGTGGCGGCGGGCAAGGCCCCGTTCGCCAACCCGCGCAACGCCGCGTCGGGGTCGCTCCGGCAGAAGGACCCGCGGGTGACCGCGAGCCGGCCGCTCGGGATGTACGCCCACGGCATCGGCGCGCTGCGGTGGGGCCCGGGGGCGGTCGCGCTGGAGCGGCAGTCCCAGGTCTACGAGCTGCTGGCCGGCTGGGGCGTGCCGACGTCGCCGCACTACCGGGTCGTCCCCGCGCTCGCGGACGTCTCCGCGCGGATCGAGGAGATCGGCGAGCACCGGCACTCCTACGAGCACGAGATCGACGGCGTCGTCATCAAGGTCGACGACCTGGCGCTCCAGCGGCGGCTCGGCGCCACCAGCCGCGCGCCCCGCTGGGCCATCGCCTACAAGTACCCGCCGGAGGAGGTGAACACCCGGCTGCTCGCGATCGAGGTGAACGTCGGCCGCACCGGCCGGGTCACCCCGTACGCGGTCATGGAGCCGGTCAAGGTGTCCGGGTCGACCGTGGCCATGGCGACGCTGCACAACAAGGACGTGGTCGCGCTCAAGGGTGTGCGCCCGGGCGACATGGTGGTGCTCCGCAAGGCCGGCGACGTGATCCCCGAGATCGTCGGCCCCGTCACCGCGCTGGCGGACGACGGCTACCCGCGCACCGACTGGACGATGCCGACCGAGTGCCCGGAGTGCGGGTCGACGCTGCGGCCGATGCGCGAGGGCGACGTCGACCTGCGCTGCCCGAACGCCCGCACCTGCCCGGCCCAGGTGCGCGGCCGCGTCGAGCACATCGGGTCCCGCGGGGCGCTCGACATCGAGGCGCTCGGCGAGGTCACGGCCGCCGCGCTGACCCAGCCGGAGATCCCCGAGGTCCCGCCGGTGGTGAACGAGGCCGACCTGTTCGAGCTCGTCGGCTGGCCCGCGGACGCCCCGGAGGAGGAGAGGGAGCGCGTGCGGGCGCGGAGCTTCGCCCGGCTGCAGCAGGTCCAGGTCGTCGTGCGCGACCCCGAGACGGGCGAGCCGCGCGTCGACGAGGACGGCACCGTGCGCCGCCGCACCCCGTTCCGCCGTCGGGTGACCCACAGCGTGAAGGCGCGCCGCGACGCCGAGGCCGCGGGTCAGCCGCTGCCCGAGTACGAGGACGTGCCGTCGGAGCAGGCCAGGAAGCTGCTCGACGAGCTCGACGCCGCCAAGACGAAGCCGTTCTGGCGCGTGCTGGTCGCGCTGAGCATCCGCAACGTCGGCCCCACCGCGGCGCGCGCGATCGCCCAGCGCTTCGGGTCCATGGACGCGCTGCGCGCGGCGCTCGCGGACGCCGAGGGCGCGCGGGCGACCCTGGCCGGCGTGGACGGCGTCGGCCCGACGATCGCCGACTCGGTGCTCGACTGGTTCGCCGAGGACTGGCACGCCGACATCGTCGACCGGTGGCGGGACGCCGGCGTGGTGATGGCCGACGAGGCCGACGAGTCCGCGCCCCGCACGCTCGAGGGCCTCACGGTCGTCGTCACCGGCAGCCTCGCCGGGTTCAGCCGCGACGGCGCGAAGGAGGCCGTGCTGTCCCGCGGCGGCAAGGCGTCCGGCTCGGTGTCCAAGAAGACCGACTACGTCGTCGTGGGGGAGAACGCCGGGTCGAAGGAGGCCAAGGCGATCGAGCTCGGGCTGCGGATCCTGGACGAGGACGGGTTCGTCGCGCTGCTGGCCGGCGGGCCGGCCGCCGTGGGGGACGGCCCGGGCGAGGACGACGACGCGGCGGGCGTCAGCCCGGCCGGCGACGACTCCCCGGCGGGCGAGGTCCCGGGCGACGCGGACGCCTCGTGACCGCCGCGGCCGCGGCGGTCGGCCCGGTGCGCATCCGGCTCGCCCGCCCCGAGGACCACGCCGCCGTCGGCGCGCTCACCGCGGAGGCCTACCGCGCCGACGGGCTGCTGGAGGTCGACGACGAGTACGAGGTCGAGCTCCGCGACGCCGCGCGCCGCGCCCGTGAGGCCGTGCTCCTGGTCGCGACGGCGGCTGGTGGGGACGACGCTCCCGCCGAGGAGGTCGTCGGCACGCTCACGCTCGCGCCGTACGCGACCTCCTACGCCGAGATCGCCGAGCCCGGCGAGCTGGAGCTCCGCATGCTCGCCGTCGCCCCCGGCGCCCGCGGCCGCGGCGTCGCCGCCCGGCTTGTGACCGCGGCGCTGCGCGAGGCGGTCGCCCGGCGGGCCCGCGGCGTGGTGCTGTCGACGCTCGCCGAGATGGCGGCGGCCCGCCGGCTGTACGACCGGCTGGGGTTCGCCGCCGCGCCCGCGCGCGACTGGGGCCACGAGGGCGTGCACCTCCAGGCCCTCACCTGGACCCCGCCCGTCGCACCGGGGGTGCTCGTCGAGGCCGCGACCTGGGTCCCCGTCGCGACGCGGGACGTCGACGGCTGGCGGCTCGGCCTGTCGGGCGGGTTCACCCGCCGGGCCAACAGCGCGCTGCCCCTCGGCGCGCCGGAGGACCTGCGGGCCACGCTCGGCCGGGTCGAGGCCGTCTACGCCGCGGCCGGGCAGCCGTCGGTGGTGCGGGTGTGCTCGGGTGCCCCGGACGGCCTCGCCGCCGCCCTGGCCGCCCGCGGGTACGCCGAGCGCGCCGTCACCGACGTGCTGGTCCGCGACCTCGCCGCGCTGCCGCCCGAGCGCGCTGCGATCCCGCCGGACGTCCGCGTGACCGTCGCCGACGGGCCCGACGACGCCTGGCTGTCCGGCTGGCTCGGCGTGAAGGCGGCGGGCGGCGCGGTGGACCCCGGGACCGCCCGCGCCGTCGTCGCCGGCTCCCCGGCGCTCTACCTGACGGCGACCGACGCGGACGGGGCGGCCCTCGCCGTGCTGCGCGCCGCGCTCGCCGACGGCTGGACCGGGCTCTCCTGCCTGATGGTCGAGCCGGCCGCGCGACGTCGCGGCCTCGGCCGGCTGCTCACCCGCGCCGGGCTGCGCGCGGCCGCCGACCGCGGCGCGCGGCGGGCGTTCCTCCAGGTCGAGGTCGGCAACCCCGGCGCCGCGGACCTGTACGCGGGGGAGGGGTTCCGCCCGGCGGAGCGGTACGCGTACTGGGAGCGCTGACGACGCCGGGTGCGCGCCCGGCACCGCGCCCGCGGCTGACCCGCCGCGGCGCCCCGCCGAGCGCGCCGTGAGACGCCGGACGATACTGGCGCGATGATCGCCATCGAGCGCGCGGAGCTCCTGCACGCCGCGGGCCTGCGCTGGACGCCGACGTCCGGGGACCGGTTCGCCCTGCGCCAGCCGGCCCTGGCCGGCGAGGTCTTCACCATCAGCGAGATGACCATCGAGCCGCACGCCTACCCGAGCGGCACGGTGCTCGGGTTCAACGGCACCACCGAGTGGGCGCTCGACTCCGTCACCCAGGACGACGCGGTGTGGCTGCCGCGCGAGGACCAGCTCCGCGAGCTGCTCGGCGGCACGTTCCGGAGCCTGGCGAGGGCGCTCGACGGCTCGTACCTCGTGGTCGTCGAGCTGCCGGGCCAGCCGGAGCGGTCGTTCGCCGCCGAGGAGGCCGAGGACGCCTACGCGGACGCGGTGCTGGCGCTGGTCTCGGCGGCGCGGGTCTGACCCGGCCGGGACCCGGTCGCGACTAGACTCGCGGGCATGTCCTCCCTCTCTCGTGACGAGGTCGCGCGCGTCGCGGGCCTGGCGCGGATCGACCTGACCCCCGAGGAGCTCGACCGCCTCGCGGGCGAGCTCGACGTGATCGTCGAGTCGGTCGCCCGGGTCAGCGAGGTCGCCACGCCCGACGTGCCGGCCACCAGCCACCCGCTGCCGATGACCAACGTGTTCCGCCCGGACGTGCCCGAGCAGCCGCTGACGCAGGAGCAGGCGCTGTCCGGCGCCCCCGCGTCCGAGGACGGCAAGTTCCTCGTCCCGCAGATCCTCGGGGAGGAGTGAGATGACCGACCTGACCCGTCTCTCGGCCGCGGAGCTGGCCGACAAGCTCGTCGCCCGCGAGGTGACCAGCGTCGAGGTGACGCAGGCGCACCTGGACCGCATCGCCGCCGTCGAGCCCGCCGTGCACGCGTACCTGCACGTCTCGGCCACCGAGGCGCTGGCCACGGCCGCCGACGTCGACGCGCGCCGCGCCGCGGGCGAGGAGCTGCACCCGCTCGCCGGCGTGCCGATCGCCGTCAAGGACGTCGTCGTCACGCAGGGCCTGCCGACCACGGCCGGCTCGAAGATCCTCGAGGGCTGGGTGCCGCCGTACGACGCGACCCTGGTCGAGCGGATCAAGGCCGCGGGCCTGCCGATCCTCGGCAAGACCAACATGGACGAGTTCGCCATGGGGTCGTCGACCGAGCACTCGGCCTACGGCAACACCCACAACCCGTGGGACCTGGACCGGATCCCCGGCGGCTCCGGCGGCGGCTCGGCCGCGGCGGTCGCGGCGTACGAGGCCCCGCTGGCCATCGGCACCGACACCGGCGGCTCGATCCGCCAGCCCGGCGCCGTCACCGGCACCGTCGGCGTGAAGCCGACCTACGGCTCGGTGTCCCGCTACGGCCTCATCGCGCTCGCCTCGTCGCTCGACCAGGCCGGCCCCGTCACGCGCACCGTGCTCGACTCGGCGTTGCTGCACGAGCTCATCGGCGGGCACGACCCGCGCGACTCGACGTCCATCCCGGAGCCGCTGCCCGGCCTGGTCGCCGCGGCCCGCGAGGGCGCGTCCGGCGACCTCACCGGCGTGCGCGTCGGCGTGGTCCGCGAGCTGCAGGGCGAGGGCTACCAGCCCGGCGTGCTCGCCCGGTTCGAGGAGTCGCTGGAGCTGCTCCGCGGCGCGGGCGCCGAGATCGTCGAGGTCTCCTGCCCGCACTTCGAGTACGCGCTCGGCGCCTACTACCTGATCCTGCCGTCCGAGGCGTCCAGCAACCTGGCGAAGTTCGACGGCATGCGGTTCGGCCTCCGGGTCGAGCCCTCCGAGGGCCCCGTGACCGCCGAGCGCGTCATGGCCGCGACCCGCGGCGCCGGCTTCGGCGACGAGGTCAAGCGCCGGATCATCCTCGGCACCTACGCCCTGTCGGCGGGTTACTACGACGCCTACTACGGCTCGGCGCAGAAGGTCCGCACGCTCATCCAGCGCGACTTCGCGAACGCGTTCGAGCAGGCGGACGTGCTGGTCTCCCCGACGGCGCCGACCACGGCGTTCAAGCTCGGCGAGAAGCTGGACGACCCGCTGGCGATGTACCTCAACGACGTCGCCACGATCCCGGCGAACCTCGCCGGCGTGCCCGGCATGTCGCTACCGAACGGCCTGTCGGACGACGGCCTGCCCGTCGGCTTCCAGGTGCTGGCCCCGGCCAAGGCCGACGACCGGCTGTACCGCGTGGGCGCCGCGCTCGAGGCGCTGCTGGAGAAGAACTGGGGCGGCCCGCTGCTGGCCAAGGCTCCCGAGCTGGAGGTGGGCGAGTGAGCACCCAGACCGTCGACCTGGTCGACTACGACGAGGCCGTGGCCCGGTTCGACCCGGTCATCGGCATCGAGGTGCACGTCGAGCTCGGCACCGCGACCAAGATGTTCGACGGCGCCCCGCAGACCTTCGGCGCCGAGCCGAACACGGCGGTCACGCCGGTCTCGCTGGGCCTGCCGGGCGCGCTGCCCGCCGTCAACGGCACCGCGGTCGAGTACGCGATCCGGATCGGCCTCGCGCTGAACTGCGAGATCGCGGAGACCTGCCGGTTCGCCCGGAAGAACTACTTCTACCCGGACGTGCCGAAGAACTTCCAGACCTCGCAGTACGACGAGCCGATCGCGCACGACGGCTACCTGGACGTCGAGCTCGAGGACGGCACCGCGTTCCGCGTCGAGATCGAGCGCGCGCACATGGAGGAGGACGCCGGCAAGAACACCCACGTCGGCGGCGCCACCGGCCGCATCCAGGGCGCGGAGTACTCGCTGGTCGACTACAACCGCGCCGGCATCCCGCTGGTCGAGATCGTCACCAAGCCGATCACCGGCGCCGGCGAGCGCGCTCCCGAGGTCGCGCGGGCGTACGTGCAGACGCTGCGCGACATCTTCCGGGCGCTGGGCGTGTCCGAGGCGCGGATGGAGCGCGGCAACGTCCGCGCCGACGTCAACGTCTCGCTGCGCCCGACGCCGACCGCGCCGCTGGGCACCCGCACCGAGACCAAGAACGTGAACTCGTTCCGCTCGGTCGAGCGCTCCGTCCGGTACGAGATCAGCCGCCAGGCCGCGATCCTCGACGCGCAGGGCACGGTCACCCAGGAGACCCGGCACTGGCACGAGGACACCGGCATCACCACGGCCGGCCGCGTGAAGTCGGACGCCGAGGACTACCGGTACTTCCCGGAGCCCGACCTGGTGCCCGTCGCCCCGTCGCGGGAGTGGGTCGAGGAGATCCGCGCCGCGCTGCCCGAGCTGCCCGCCGCCCGCCGGCGCCGGCTGCAGGGGGAGTGGGGCTACGCCGACGCCGAGATGCGCGACGTGGTCAACGCGGGCGCGGTCGAGCTGATCGAGGCGACCGTGGCCGCGGGCGCGAGCCCGGCCGCCGCGCGCAAGTGGTGGATGGGCGAGCTGGCCCGCACCGCGAAGACCCAGGAGGTCGAGCTCGCCGAGCTGCCGATCACCCCGGCGCAGATCGGCCAGCTGCAGCAGCTCGTCGACGCGGGGCGGATCAACGACAAGCTCGCGCGGCAGGTCCTCGAGGGCGTGCTGGCCGGCGAGGGCGACCCGGAGGCGGTCGTCGTCGCGCGCGGCCTGGAGGTCGTCTCGGACGACGGCCCCCTGCTCGAGGCGATCGACGCGGCCCTGGCCGCGCAGCCCGACATCGCGGAGAAGATCCGGTCCGGCAACCTCGGCCCGGTCGGCGCGATCATCGGCTCGGTCATGAAGGCGACCCGTGGCCAGGCGGACGCCGGCCGCGTGCGCGAGCTGGTCCTGGAGCGCGTCCAGGCCTGAGCAGCACGACGGCGGCGCGGCACCCGGCGGGACCGGGGCCGCGCCGCCGTCGCGTGCGGGGCCGGCACGCGACCGGGACCCGCCCCGGAACCCGCCGGACCGCGCGGCGAAACACGACGGTCACCCGCAGTGCCTAGGCTCGGGTCGACGAGGAGGCAGTCCCATGGAGAAGCCCACGCTCGAGGGCGAGATGATCCACCTGCGCCCCATCCGCGCCGACGACGCGCCGGCGATGTGGGACATGGTCAACGACCCCGAGGGGATGCGGACCACCGGCACCACGACGGTGTTCACCCGCGCCCAGATCGACGCGTGGTGCGCGACGGTCTCCGGCATGGACGGGCGGATCGACCTGGCCATCACCGCGAACGGGTCCGACGAGTACCTCGGCGAGATCGTGCTGAACGACATCGACGAGGTGGTCGGCTCCGCGAACATGCGCCTGGTCATGCGGCCGGCGTACCGCGGCCGCGGCTACGGCACCGAGGCGATCGAGCTGGTGCTGGGCCTGGCGTTCGACGGGATCGGTCTGCACCGGATCGGGCTGGACGTGCTGAGCATCAACGCCCGGGCGCGCTCGCTGTACGAGAACATCGGGTTCCGGGTGGAGGGGCGCCGCCGGGACGCGTACCGGGACGGCGACGGCTGGTGCGACGGCATCGACATGGGGATGCTCGAGGACGAGTACCGGGCGCTGCGCGCGGCCTGACGTCGTCCGCGGCGCCCGCGCGCGCGAACGAGGCGCCGGTCCCCGGGAGGGTGGGGACCGGCGCCTCGCGCCTGCGGTGAGCGGCCGGGCCGCTCAGGGGTGCGGGTCGATCAGATGAGCCAGCGGTTCTTCTGCACGACCGGCAGGCTCTTCCACCAGCGGCCGAGGCCCCAGGTGTCGCCGCCCGCGGTGAGGGCCACGAGGACCAGCACCAGCGCGTAGATGATGTGGTAGTCCATGACCGGGTTGGTCGAGCCCGAGATGAGCGGCCACTCGGCCAGCCACATCATCGCCATGATCAGCGAGCCGGCGCCCGCCGCGACCCGGGTGCCGATGCCGAGCATGACCGCCAGGCCGACGCCCAGCATGCCGAGCATGAACAGCACGTCCGAGACCGGGCTGGCGATGCCGTTGAAGAAGCCGGTCAGCGGGCCCTGGGCCGCGAACTGCAGGAAGCCCTGGCTCGGCGCGCCGCCGTGGATCCAGGCCGCGTCCGAGGCGGTCGAGTAGCCGAACCCGAACGTCTTGTCGAGGAACGCCCAGAGGAAGATGAACCCCGTCGACAGGCGGAGAGCGGCGAGCACGCGGCGGGCGGCCACCGAGGTGACGACGTCCTCCTGGGTCCGCGAGGTCGCGGGGGCCGCCTCGGTGCGGGGGGTGGTGATCGTGGTCATGATCCGTGCCTTCGTGTTGTGGGTTCACCTTGTGATGACTTTCCCAATGTCCTCCCGTCCGAGGCCCCGCACCCCGGACGGAAGTCCCAAACTCCCTGCGTGCGGCTGCTGGAAAGCGCTCCGCGTCACCCGGATGCCGGTCACCCGGGACCTGGGTCCCGGGGCGAGGCGGGCCCCACTCGGGACCTCGGTCCCGGATCGCGCGGAGGCGCGCCGCGGCCCCGCCGGTGCGCACGACGAGGCGCCCGCCCCGGGTCCGGGACGGGCGCCTCGTCGTGGTGCCGGCCGCGGCGGTCTCCGTCCGCCGCGGCCGCGTCCTCAGCGCAGCCAGCGCTGCGACCGCACCACCGGCAGCTCGCGCCACATGCGGCCGAGCCCCCAGGTGTCGCCGGCCAGGCAGGTCGCGCAGGCGATCAGGGCCAGGGCGTAGATGATGTGGTAGTCCACCAGCGGGTTCGTCGACCCGGCGGTGAGCGGCCACTCGGCGGCCCACATCAGGACCATGATGAGCGAGCCGGACCAGGCGGAGACCCGCAGGCCGATGCCGAGCACCACCGCGAGCCCGACGCCGAGCATGCCGAGCATGAACAGCACGTCGGTGGCGGGGCTGGCGATCGACTGGAACAGGTCCTTGAACGGGCCGACCACCGCCTCGCTGTTCAAGAAGCCCTGGCTCGGCGTGCCGCCGTTGATCCAGGCGCGCTCGGACGGGGTCGAGTAGCCGAGGCCGAACGTCTTGTCGACGAAGGCCCACAGGAAGATGAACCCGGTGGCGAGCCGGGTCGCGGCGAGCGCGCGGCGCGCGTTCAGGGAGGTGACGACGTCCTCTTGGGCCGGCAGCGGGGCCGGTGCGGTGGACGAGCGCGAGACGGTGGGTGCGGACATGGCGGCTGCCTCCGGTCGGGATCACGGCGTTGTGACGACGCGCTCAATGTCCCGCTATGTCCCCCTGGGCGGAGGGGTCGAAGGTCCCGACTTCCCCGACTTCGTGCGTGATCGGACCCCGCAGGCCCGCGCGTCGGGACCTCGGTCCCGGGGCGGTGCCGGCCGGCGTCAGCGCATCGACTGGTAGGCGCCGAGCGAGACCGCGCGCTCGTGGGCGTGGTCGACGATCCGCTCGGGGTAGTCCGGCGCGGCCGACCGGGGGAGCTTCCACGGCTCGTGCACCGCCTTGCCGGGGATGTCGCGGAGCTCGGGCACCCAGCGCCGGACGTAGTGCCCGTGCGGGTCGAACTTCAGGCCCTGGGTCACCGGGTTGAACACCCGGAAGTACGGCGCGGCGTCCCGGCCGGTGCCGGCGACCCACTGCCAGTTCATCTGGTTCTGCGGGATGTCGCCGTCCACCAGCCACGCCATGAAGTGGTCCGCGCCGCGCTGCCAGCGGACGTGCAGGTCCTTGACCAGGAACGAGGCCACGGCCATCCGCACCCGGTTGTGCATCCAGCCCTCGCCGCGCAGCTGCCGCATCCCGGCGTCGACGAGCGGGTAGCCGGTGCGGCCCTCGGCCCAGGCGGCGAGGGCGTCCTCCTCGGCGCGGCCGTTCACCCAGGCGCTCTCCGGGATCACGGGCGTCAGCGACTCGTGGGCGGCGCTCGGCTGGTGGAACAGCACGTCCGCGTGGAAGTCGCGCCACGCGATCTGCCCGCGGAACGTGTCGGCACCCTCGCCCCGGCGGTGGGCGAGGTCCGCGAGGATCGTGCGCGGGTGGATCTCGCCCCACTTGAGCGGCACGGACAGGCGCGAGGTGCTGTCGAGGTCGGGCCGGTCGCGCTCCGCCTTGTAGTGCGACAGCGGGCCGTCGAGCATGTCCGCCCAGCGCGCGAGCGCGGCCGCCTCGCCCGCCTCGGGCAGCGTGAGCCCGTCGGGGACCGGGGCGTCCGGCACCGCGTCGGACGGGCCGCCGTCCAGGAACGTCACCGCGCGGGCCGTCGCGGCGGCGTCCGGCGCGGGGGAGTGCCAGCCGTGCTCGGCCCACGCCCGGCGGAACGGCGTGAACACCTTGTACGGCGTGCCCGAGCCGTTGCGGACCCGACCCGGCGTCACCGCGTAGGGCGACCCGGTCCGGACGAGCGCGCGGCCGTCCTCCTCGAGCGTCCACTCCACGTGGTCGTCCCGCCGCCGGCCGAACGGCTCGGTCGACGCCGCGACGTGCACGGCCTCGGCGCCGACCTCGCGGGCCACCGCGGGGACCACCTCGCGCGGGTCGCCGCGGCGGACCAGCAGCCGGCCGCCGGTCTGCTCGTCGAGCGCCGCGAGGCTCCGGGCCAGGTAGGCGCGGCGGGGCGCGCCCGACGACGCCCACAGGCGCGGGTCGAGCACGTACAGCGCGAGCACGTCGCCCTGCGCGGCCGCCGCGTGCAGCGCGGGGTTGTCGCCGAGCCGCAGGTCGCGGCGGAACCAGTGGAGGGCGGTCACCCGGCGACGGTAGCCAGCGGCGTCGGGCGTCGCGACCCGGGCAGGGACGCCGGTGCGGGCGCCCGGCGCCCGTCGCAGGTGCCGGGCCCCGACGTGCGACCGGGCCGGGACGCACGTCGAGGCACCACCGGCCCGGGCGATGAGCCGATGGTGCCTCGACTGGGGGTACCTGCTGACGGGTCGTCGTCCTCAGGTGACCGGAGCGGACCGCGGGCAGAAGCCCGGTGGTCGCCCCGGGGGAGAGACGACCGGTGGTCCGTGCGCACCAGCCTGCCCCCGCAGCCCGGCCCGCAGGTGGGCCGTTGGTCCCGACCTTCCCGCGCCCGGTCAGCCGCCGGCGACCGCGTCGGCGTGCGCGTCGACGGCGTCCCGCAGGTAGACCGCGAGCCCGGGAGCGACCGCGTCGTACGTGGCCGCGAACCGCGGGTCGTCGACGTACATCGCCGCCAGGTTCCGATACGCCTCGGCGTCCGGGGTCCAGAACAGCGCCACCCAGGCGTGGTGCAGGGCGACGAGGTCCCGGACGGCCGGGTCGCCGACCGGGGTGCCGGCGGCCAGCAGCGCGGCCAGCCCCGCGCTCACGGCCTCGCCCTCCCGGCGGTGCGCCTCGCGCTCGTCCACGGTCAGGTCCTCCCACGCGCGGGTGCTGCGGTCCACCGCCTCGTCGCCCCAGCGCTCGCGCGCCTCGGCCTCGTACCGGCGGTGGTCGAAGCCCTCGTACATCTCCTCGGCTGGCATGTCGGTGCCCCCTTCCAGGGACTCGATGGTGGCGGCGACGGTGCGGGCGAGCCGGTCGAGCCGGTCCCGCTCGGCGAGCAGCGCGGCGTGGTGCTCGCGCAGCCGGTCGGCCCGGACGCGCGCCGGGTCGGCGCCTGGGGCGGCCTGGCCGGGTGCGGCGGCGTCGAGGAGGTCCCCGATCGCCGCCAGCCCGACGCCGAGCTCCCGGAGCACGAGCACCTGCTGCAGCCGCAGCAGCTCGGCGCGGCCGTACTCCCGCTGCCCGCCCGGCGTCGTGCCGGCCGGGCGCAGCAGCCCGATCGCGTCGTAGTGCCGCAGCGCCCGGGACGTCACCCCGGACAGCCGCACCACCTCGGCGGTGGTCCACCGCTCCGTGCCCGTGGTGCCCGTCATCCCGTCCGCCCCGTCCTGTCGCCGACGGCGGTCGTTCCGCCGTCGCTGCTCGACGGTAGGCGTTGACGCAGCGTCAATCGCAACCCCTCTCGCCCCGCGCCCGCCGACCCGGGCCGCACGAGTCGCCCGACCCGCCCGACCCGCCCTCTCCCGCCGAGAAAGGACCGTCCCGCCGAGATAGGACGCGGCAGGGCCCTATCTCGGCGCGGAGGTCCTATCTCGGCGACCGGGGTCGGCGGGCGAGGGCGGCGACCGGGGTCGGCGGGCGACCGGGGGCGGGGTGGGGCGTGTCGGTGGGGAGTGGGAGGGTCGGGGCATGGACAGCGCGATGCAGCGAGTCATCGGTCCCGGGGCCGCCACCGAGCGGGTCGACGCCCGGCACTGGCGGGTGCTGCTGCTGTGGCTGCAGGCCGCCTTCCGGGTCCCTGACCTCGCGACCGGCGCGGCGCTCGTCGCCCGGGTGGCCGCCGCGGCGGAGCGGGTCGGCGCCGCCCCGGACGTGACGCTGCGGCCCGGTGTGGTCCAGGTGCGCACGACCACGTGGCCGGTGCACGGGCTCACCGAGGCGGACCTGGCGCTCGCGGACGCCGTCTCGGCGGCGGCGGACGAGCTCGGGGTCAGCGGCGACCCCGCCTCGCTCACCTCGCAGGAGATCGCGATCGACGCGCTCGACATCCCGCGCGTCGCCCCGTTCTGGCGTGCGGTGCTGGGGTACGAGCCGGAGCCCGGGACCGACCCGGACGACCCGGCGCTCGCCGACCCCGGAGCCCTCGGGCCGGGGTACTGGTTCCAGCAGATGGACGCCCCGCGCCCGCAGCGCAACCGGATCCACGTCGACGTGACGGTGCCGCACGACCAGGCCGAGGCCCGGGTCGCGGCGGCGCTCGCGGCCGGCGGCACGTTGCTGTCCGACCGGCGCGCGCCCGCGTTCTGGGTGCTGGCCGACCCCGAGGGCAACGAGGCCTGCGTGTGCACCTGGCAGGCGCGCGGGAAGGGCTGAGGCGTCTCGCCCCTCGGTCGATCACAGGACGGACGCCGCACGCACCGTGACGTGCGCGGACGTACCGTGACGGCCACGCCGCCGCCGCGGTGGCGCCCTGCTCGTCCGAAGGAGCCCCAGCGTGAGTCGTCCTCTGCGCTCTCGTACCTCGACCCACGGCCGCAACATGGCCGGCGCCCGCGCCCTGTGGCGCGCCACCGGCATGGGCTCCGAGGACTTCGGCAAGCCGATCATCGCGATCGCCAACTCGTACACGCAGTTCGTCCCGGGCCACGTGCACCTCAAGGACATGGGCGACCTGGTCGCGTCGGCGATCCAGGAGGCCGGCGGCGTCGCCAAGGAGTTCAACACCATCGCCGTCGACGACGGCATCGCGATGGGCCACGCGGGCATGCTCTACTCGCTGCCCAGCCGCGACCTGATCGCCGACTCGGTCGAGTACATGGTCCAGGCGCACTGCGCCGACGCCCTGGTGTGCATCTCCAACTGCGACAAGATCACGCCGGGCATGCTCAACGCGGCGCTCCGGCTGAACATCCCGGTGATCTTCGTGTCGGGCGGCCCGATGGAGGCCGGCAAGGCCGTGATCGCCGACGGCGTGGCCAAGACGCACCTCAACCTGATCAACGCGATCAACTACTCGGCGGACGACAACGTCTCCGACCAGGCGCTGGCCACGGTCGAGGAGAACGCCTGCCCGACCTGCGGCTCCTGCTCCGGCATGTTCACCGCCAACTCGATGAACTGCCTCACCGAGGCGCTCGGCCTGTCGCTGCCCGGCAACGGCTCGACGCTCGCCACGCACAGCGCCCGCCGCGAGCTGTTCCTCGAGGCCGGCCGCACGATCGTCGACCTGGCTCGTCGGTACTACGACGACGAGGACGACACCGCGGCGCCCCGCGGCATCGCGACCCGCGCCGCGTTCGCCAACGCCATGGCGCTCGACGTCGCGATGGGCGGCTCGACCAACACCGTGCTGCACGTGCTCGCCGCGGCGCAGGAGGCCGAGGTCGACTTCACGCTCGAGGACATCGACGCGATCAGCCGCCGGGTGCCGTGCCTGGCCAAGGTCGCGCCGAACCACCCGGACTACCACATGGAGGACGTGCACCGGGCGGGCGGCATCCCCGCGCTGCTCGGCGAGCTCGACCGCGGCGGCCTGCTCGACCACGACGTGACCAGCGTGCACACCCCGACGCTCCGCGCCTGGCTCGACGACTGGGACGTGCGCGGCGGCAAGGCCACCGAGCGCGCCACCGCCCTGTTCCACGCGGCGCCGGGCGGCGTGCGCACCACGCAGGCGTTCTCCACGTCGAACGTGTGGGAGTCGCTCGACACCGACGGCGGGTCGGGGTGCATCCGCGACGTCGCGCACGCCTACACGGTCGAGGGCGGCCTGGCCGTGCTGCGCGGCAACCTCGCCGAGGACGGCGCGATCATCAAGACCGCCGGCATCGACCCGGACGTGTTCCACTTCGTCGGGCGCGCGCTGGTGTGCGAGTCCCAGGACGAGGCCGTCGACAAGATCCTGCGCAAGGAGGTCGAGCCGGGCCACGTGGTCGTCGTGCGCTACGAGGGCCCGTCCGGCGGCCCCGGCATGCAGGAGATGCTCTACCCGACGTCGTTCATCAAGGGCCGCGGGCTCGGCAAGGTGTGCGCGCTCATCACCGACGGCCGGTTCTCCGGCGGGTCGAGCGGCATCTCGGTCGGCCACATCAGCCCCGAGGCGGCCGCGGGCGGCACGATCGGCCTCATCGAGGACGGCGACGAGATCGAGATCGACGTGGAGACCCGCCTCATCCGGGTCAACGTGCCCGACGAGGTGCTGGCGGACCGCCGCGCCAAGATGGAGGCGCGGGAGAACCCGTGGCAGCCGGTCGACCGCGACCGCTACGTGTCGCCGGCCCTCCAGGCGTACGCCGCGATGGCGACCAGCGCCGACCGCGGCGCCGTCCGCGACGTGAGCCGCCTCCGCCGCGGCTGACGCGGCACGACCCGAGCGCCGCGCGGCGCGCCCCGGCACGTCAGGGGCGCGTCGCGCGCTCGGCGCCTACAGTCTGCTCATGACGACCACGGGCGGGAACACCCCGGACATCGACATCAAGCCGCGCTCCCGGCAGGTGACCGACGGCATCGAGGCCACGGCGTCGCGCGGCATGCTCCGCGCCGTCGGGCTCGGCGACGACGACTGGGTGAAGCCCCAGATCGGCGTCGCGAGCTCCTGGAACGAGATCACCCCCTGCAACCTGTCGCTCCAGCGGCTGGCGCAGGCCGTCAAGAGCGGCGTGCACGCCGGCGGCGGCTACCCGCTGGAGTTCGGCACCATCTCGGTGTCGGACGGCATCTCGATGGGCCACGAGGGGATGCACTTCTCGCTGGTGAGCCGCGACATCATCGCGGACAGCGTCGAGACCGTGATGCAGGCCGAGCGCCTGGACGGCTCCGTGCTGCTGGCGGGCTGCGACAAGTCGCTCCCGGGCATGCTCATGGCGGCGGCGCGCCTCGACCTGTCGAGCGTGTTCCTGTACGCCGGCTCGATCATGCCCGGCTGGGTGAAGCTCGAGGACGGCACCGAGAAGGACGTCACGCTGATCGACGCGTTCGAGGCGGTCGGCGCGTGCGCCCGCGGCCTGATGAGCAAGGGCGACCTGGACCGCATCGAGCGTGCCATCTGCCCGGGCGAGGGCGCCTGCGGCGGCATGTACACCGCGAACACGATGGCGTCGGTGGCCGAGGCGATGGGCATGTCGCTGCCGGGCTCCGCCGCCCCGCCGAGCGCCGACCGCCGCCGGGACAACTTCGCGATGCGCTCCGGCGAGGCCGTCGTCGAGCTGCTGCGCAAGGGCATCACCGCGCGGCAGATCATGACCAAGGAGGCGTTCGAGAACGCCATCGCGGTGGTCATGGCGTTCGGCGGCTCGACCAACGCGGTGCTGCACCTGCTGGCGATCGCGCACGAGGCCGAGGTCGACCTGACCCTGGACGACTTCAAGCGCGTGGCCGCCAAGGTCCCGCACCTGGGCGACCTCAAGCCGTTCGGCCGGTACGTCATGGCCGACGTCGACCGCATCGGCGGCGTCCCGGTGATCATGAAGGCGCTGCTCGACGCGGGCCTGATCCACGGCGACTGCCTCACGGTCACCGGCAAGACCGTCGCGGAGAACCTCGCGGACGTCGCCCCGCCCGACCCGGACGGCAAGATCCTGCGCGCGCTGGACAACCCGATCCACCACACCGGCGGCATCACGATCCTCGACGGCTCGCTGGCCCCCGAGGGCGCCGTCGTGAAGTCGGCCGGCTTCGACACGGACGTGTTCGAGGGCACGGCCCGGGTGTTCGAGCGCGAGCGCGCCGCCCTGGACGCGCTGGAGGACGGCACCATCCAGGCCGGCGACGTCGTGGTCATCCGGTACGAGGGCCCGAAGGGCGGGCCGGGCATGCGCGAGATGCTCGCGATCACCGGCGCGATCAAGGGCGCCGGGCTCGGCAAGGACGTGCTGCTGCTCACCGACGGCCGGTTCTCCGGGGGCACCACCGGCCTGTGCGTCGGGCACGTCGCGCCCGAGGCGGTCGACGCGGGCCCGATCGCGTTCGTGCGGGACGGCGACCGGATCCGGCTCGACGTCGCCAACGCGACGCTCGACCTGCTGGTGCCGGAGGAGGAGCTCGCCGCCCGCCGGGTCGGCTGGGCCCCGCTGCCCCCGCGGTACACCCGGGGCGTGCTGGCGAAGTACGCGAAGCTCGTGCAGTCGGCGTCGACGGGGGCGGTGCTGATCTGAGGCCCGACGGGGACGCGAGCGCTGATCTGCGCGAACGCCCGCGCTCGACCCGTCCGGCCCGCTAGGGTCGCGTCGGGGCGCCGGACGGGTGCCCCGACGCGACGGGGGGCGAGCGTGACGACGGAGCCGGCGCCGGCGGGGACCACCGCCGTGAGCACCCGCGGCATGCGGAAGACCTACCGGCACCGCGGCCGGCAGGTCGTCGCCGTGGGCGGGCTCGACCTGGACGTCCCCCTCGGCGGCGTGCACGGGTTCCTGGGCCCGAACGGGGCGGGCAAGACGACGACGATCCGGATGCTGCTCGGGCTCATCCGGCCGGACTCGGGCGTTGTGCGCGTGCTCGACCGCCCCGTCCCCGCGGCGCTGCCCGAGGTCGTCGCCCGGGTCGGAGCGATCGTCGAGTCGCCGAAGTTCTTCCCCGCCTTCTCCGGGCGACGGAACCTCGAGCTGCTCGCCGCGGCGATCGGGGCGCCGACGGCTCAGGTCGACCGGGTGCTCGCCGACGTCGGTCTCGCGGACCGGGCGTCGAGCGCGTTCCGCACCTACTCGCTCGGCATGAAGCAGCGGCTGGCGATCGCGTCCACGCTGCTCAAGGACCCCGAGCTGGTCATCTTCGATGAGCCCACCAACGGCCTGGACCCCGCCGGCATCCACGAGGTGCGGCAGACGATGCGCGACCTCGCCGCGGCCGGGAAGACGGTCCTCGTGTCCAGCCACATCCTCGCCGAGGTGCAGCAGGTGGCCGACACGGTGTCGATCGTGACGCAGGGCCGCCTCGTCGCGGGCGGCCGGGTCGAGGACCTGCTGGCCGCGGCAGGCGCGGGGGAGACCCGCGTGGGCGTGGAGCGTCCCGCCGAGGCCGCGGCGGTGCTCGGCGAGCGCGGCTGGGCGGTGCGGCCCGACGGCGCGGGCGGGCTGCTCGTCGCCGGCGCCGCGCCGGCGGAGATCACGCGGGCGCTGGCCGACCGCGGGCTGTACCTCCACGAGCTCGCGCCGGGTCGCGCCGACCTGGAGCAGGTGTTCCTCGCCCTGACTGGCACGGGCACGGACGGCACCGCCGCCGCGCACCAGGGCCGGCCGGCGCCGCACGGACGGCGGGTTCGCGCATGAGCGCCCCGCAGGGCGCCGTGCGCGCCGTGGACGCGCGCCCCGCCGGCGCCCGGCCGGACGGCACCGGGTCGGCCGCCTCCGGCCCGGCCCGCGGCGGCCTGGTGCGCGTCGAGGCCCGCCGGTTCCGCTACCGCGCGGCCGTCCGGTGGCTGGCGCTGCTCGCGGTCGTCGCGGCGCTCGTGGTCGTCGCGAGCGTGTTCGCCGCGGCCCGACCCCCGTCGGAGCGCGCGATCGCGGAGGCGGAGCAGCAGTTCGCGTTCGCGCAGGACGACTGGGCGGAGAACGGCGAGCAGTACGTGGCCGACTGCCGCGAGGGCGAGGCCGTCGCGCAGGAGACGGACGCCGGCGCGGACTGGGCGTGCGACGACCTGGAGCCCCGCCTCGAGGCGTACCTGCCGCCCCAGCAGACGCTCGCGGACTCGGGCCCCACCTGGGTGTCGGGGGTGACGACCTTCCTGCTCCTGCTCGCCTTCGCCTCCGGGGTCACGTTCGTGACGGCCGAGATCGGCTCCGGGGCGCTCGGGACCTGGCTGACGTTCGTCCCCCGGCGCGGCCGGGTCTACGCGAGCAAGGTCACGGTCGCGGCGGCCGGCGTGCTGGTGCCGACGGCGGTCGCGCTCGCGCTCACGGTCGGCGGCGCGTGGGTCGCGGCGAGCGTGCACGACGCGGTCGGCGAGCTCACCGCCGGGTGGTGGACCGCCCTCGGGTGGCAGGCGCTCCGGGCGCTGGCGGCCGCCGCGGCGCTCGGGGCGGTCGGTGCCGCGCTCGGCTTCCTGCTGCGCAGCGCGGCCGGGGCGCTCGGCGTCGGCATCGGCTGGCTGCTGCTCGTCGACGGCGTGCTGGCCGGCCTGCTCCCGGCGCTGTCCCCCTGGACCGTGCGGTCGTCGCTGCTCGCCTGGCTGGAGGGCGGCCTGACGTACTGGGTCACGGTGCCGTGCGCGCCGCTCGACGGCGTCCCGCAGGCCGGGATGTGCACGGCCGAGCGGAGCGTGTCGATGCTGCACGGCGGGGTGCTGCTCGGGGTGGTGACGGTCGTCCTGGTGGTCCTCGGCGGCCTGATGTTCCGGCACCGCGACGTCGACTGACGTCGGCTGCGCCCCACCGCGCCGCATGCCAGGGTGGACGCATGGCATGGACCGTCGACAACGCACCGTGGTGGACCCGAGCCGTCGTCTACCAGATCTACCCGAGGTCGTTCCAGGACTCCGACGGCGACGGCGTCGGCGACCTGCGCGGGATCATCTCCCGGCTCGACCACCTCAGCGCCCTGGGCGTCGACGTGGTGTGGCTGTCGCCGATCTACCGCTCGCCGCAGGACGACAACGGCTACGACATCAGCGACTACCAGGACGTCGACCCGTCGTTCGGCACGCTCGCCGACCTGGACGAGCTGATCGCCGGGCTGCACGAGCGCGGGATGAAGCTGCTCATGGACCTGGTGGTGAACCACACGTCGGACGAGCACCCGTGGTTCCTGGAGAGCCGGAGCGGCCCGGTCAGCCCGAAGCGCGACTGGTACTGGTGGCGGCCCCCGCGCGACGGCATGGCGCCGGGGCAGCCCGGCGCGGAGCCGACCAACTGGCACTCGTTCTTCTCCGGGTCGACCTGGGAGCTCGACGAGGCGTCCGGCGAGTACTACCTGCACCTGTTCAGCCGGAAGCAGCCCGACCTCAACTGGGAGAACCCCGAGGTCCGGCAGGCCGTCTACGCGATGATGCGCTGGTGGCTGGACCGCGGGGTCGACGGCTTCCGGATGGACGTCATCAACCTCATCTCCAAGGACACCGCGCTGCCGGACGGGCCGGTGGTCGCGGGGGTGTGGGGCGACGGCAGCGCGCACTACACGGACGGCCCGCGGGTGCACGAGTACCTGCAGGAGATGCACCGCGAGGTGTTCGAGGGGCGCGCCGACCGGCTGCTGACGGTGGGAGAGACCCCGGGCGTCACGCTGGAGGAGGCGCGGAGGTACACCGACCCGGCCCGGCGCGAGGTGGACATGGTGTTCCAGTTCGAGCACGTCGGCCTGGACCACGGCCCCGGGGGCAAGTTCGACCCGAAGCCGCTGCGGCTGACCGACCTCAAGGCGACGTTCGGGCGCTGGCAGGCGGGGCTCGCGGACGCGGGCTGGAACAGCCTCTACTGGGACAACCACGACCAGCCGCGCGTGGTGTCCCGGTTCGGCGACGACGGGAAGCACCGCCGGGAGTCGGCGAAGGCCCTCGCGACGCTGCTGCACCTGCACCGCGGGACGCCGTACGTCTACCAGGGCGAGGAGCTCGGGATGACGAACGCGCACTTCACGCGGTTCGACCAGTACCGGGACATCGAGTCGGTCAACCACGTCGCCCAGGCCCGCACGCTCGCGTCGGCGACGGACGAGCAGCTGCTCGCGGGCCTCGCGGCGATGAGCCGGGACAACGCGCGCACGCCGGTGCAGTGGGACGACTCGCCGCAGGCGGGGTTCACCACCGGGACCCCGTGGCTCGCGGTGAACCCGAACCACGTCGAGATCAACGCGGCCGCCGAGCGCGCCGACCCGGAGTCGGTGTTCCACCACCACCGCCGGCTGATCGAGCTCCGGCACGCCGACCCGGTCGTGGCGCTCGGCGACTTCACGATGCTGCTGCCCGAGGACGAGCAGGTGTACGCGTACACCCGCGAGCTCGACGGCGACGCCCTGCTGGTCGTCGTCAACGTGTCGGGGGAGGAGCGGGTCGTCGACCTCGGGGACGCGTGGCCGCTCGCGGCGGACGGCGGCTGGGGCGAGCTGGTGCTCGGCACGCACGCCGACGCCGGGGAGCCGACGACGCTGCGGCCGTGGGAGGCGCGGGTGGTGCGGCGGGCGTGAACCCGCCGCACCCGGTCAGGCCATCGAGCGCTGCACGTCGACCACGAGGCGCAGCGGGTCCTGCAGGAGGAACACCCGGTACGGCGCCTCGGGGTCGGTGAGCCCGAGGAACACCTGGGCCTGCGCCTCGAACGTGCCGGAGTACTCCGTGCCGGTGACGACCGTCCCGCCCGGCCCCCGGGTCCCGGGCGCGAGCTCCTCGACCCCGGTGTCGAACGGGTAGCCGAGCCCGGTCACGTACAGGGTCAGCACCGCCTCCCCGCCGAGGTCGACCGCGTCGCCGGTGGGGTCCTCCGCGGCCGTGGCCGCGCGCTCGACGTGCCAGCCCGGGGTGCCCGTGCCGCCCAGGTCGACGACCACGCGGTCGTACCCGAGGTGGGTGCCGAGGCGGACCCCGGTGACGGTGAGCAGCGCGTCGGCGGACGCCTCGCCGTCGCCCGTGGTGCCCCAGTCCGGCGCGGCGGCGTCCGCCTCCGCGTCGTCGACGGACGCGGTGGCGGACGGGCTGGGCGTGGGGGAGGGCGTCGCGGTGGGGCTCGCCGTCGACGCCGGGGCCGCGGTCGACGGCTCGTCCGACGCGGTGCCACCACCACCGCACGCGGCGACCAGGGCGAGCGCCAGGACGGCGGCGCCGGCGAGCACGGGGCGGCGGGCGGTGCGGGGTCGCGTGCGGGTTCGCGTCATGGGCACGAGGCTAGGAGCGGGAACCCCGGCGGACCGGGACGCGCGCGGCGTGACCGGTCACGACTCGGTATCGATCACTTCGTGGACTCGTGCACCACGATGTGAGACGGACGAGCCCGGGCGTGACACCGCACCGACCGCGGCGTAGTGTCACGTGACATGCGGACGAACCTCCTCCTCGTAGTACTTCCCGGGCGCGCCGGCTGACGCCACGCACGGAAGGCTTCGTCAGCGCGCGCACCCCTCGACCGGCCCGGCTCCTCGGGCCCGAGGGGTTTTTTCGTGCCGGCGAGGACTCGCGCGGCACCCACGCGGCCCCGGCCGCAGCAGCACCCGCTCCACCCGCACAGACGCAGGAGACACCGATGGTCCAGGGCCCCCACCCGGCACCGCCCCGCCGGCCGGCCGCGCCCGCCGGCTCGCCCGAGGCGCGCGAGCCCGCGCGCCTCGTCGAGCCCGCGGCACCCCGCGACGCCGCTCCCACCGCCCGGCCGCGCCCCGTCGTCACGGAGCAGGTCACCGGCGCGAAGTCGATCGTCCGCTCGCTCGAGGAGGCCGGCGCCGAGGTCGTCTTCGGCATCCCCGGCGGCGCGATCCTGCCGACGTACGACCCGCTGATGGACTCCACCCGGCTCCGGCACATCCTCGTGCGGCACGAGCAGGGCGGCGGCCACGCGGCCACGGGGTACGCGCAGGCCACGGGCAAGGTCGGCGTCACGATGGCGACGTCCGGCCCCGGCGCGACGAACCTGGTGACGCCGATCGCCGACGCGAACATGGACTCGATCCCGCTGGTCGCGATCACGGGCCAGGTCGGCGCGTCGCTGATCGGCACGGACGCGTTCCAGGAGGCCGACATCGTCGGCATCACGCTGCCGATCACCAAGCACAACTTCCTGGTGACCGACCCGGACGACATCCCGCGGACGATCGCCGAGGCGTTCCACATCGCGTCGACCGGCCGCCCGGGCCCGGTGCTCGTGGACATCGCCAAGTCGGCGATGCAGACCGACACCACGTTCACCTGGCCGCAGCAGCTGGACCTGCCGGGCTACCACCCGGTGACCAAGCCGCACGGCAAGCAGATCCGCGAGGCCGCCCGGCTGCTGGCGACGGCTCGCCGCCCGGTGCTGATGGTCGGCGGCGGCGTGATCCGCTCCGGCGCGTCCGCCGAGCTGCGCCGCCTGGTCGACGAGTCCGGCGCCGCCGTGGTGACCACGCTGATGGCCCGCGGCGCGCTGCCCGACACGCACCCGCAGCACCTCGGCATGCCGGGCATGCACGGCACGGTGGCCGCGGTCGCCGCGCTGCAGAAGGCCGACCTGGTCGTGGCGCTCGGCGCCCGGTTCGACGACCGGGTGACCGGCAAGCTGTCGTCGTTCGCGCCCAACGCCACGATCGTGCACGCCGACATCGACCCGGCCGAGATCGGCAAGAACCGCGCCGCGGACGTGCCGATCGTCGGCGACCTGCGCGAGGTCATCACGGACCTGCTGCCCGAGCTCGCCCGCGAGCAGGTGCAGCACGGCAAGCCGGACCTCGAGGCCTGGTGGCAGCAGATCGACTCCTGGCGCGAGACCTTCCCGCTGGGCTACGACGAGCCGACCGACGGCCACCTGGCGCCGCAGCACGTCATCTCCCGGATCGGCGAGCTGTCCGGGCCGGAGTCGATCTTCGTGTCCGGCGTGGGCCAGCACCAGATGTGGGCCGCGCAGTTCATCAAGTACCAGCGGCCGAACTCGTGGCTGAACTCCGGCGGCCTCGGGACCATGGGCTTCTCGGTTCCCGCGGCGATGGGCGCGAAGGTCGGCCAGCCCGACCGCACCGTGTGGGCGATCGACGGCGACGGCTGCTTCCAGATGACCAACCAGGAGCTCGCCACCTGCACGATCAACGAGATCCCGATCAAGGTCGCGGTGATCAACAACTCCTCGCTCGGCATGGTCCGGCAGTGGCAGACGCTGTTCTACGAGTCCCGGTACTCGAACACCGACCTGCACACCGGCCACGGCACCATCCACGTCCCCGACTTCGTGAAGCTCGCCGACGCCTACGGCGCGGTCGGCCTGCGCTGCGAGACCACGGCCGACGTGGACGCCACGATCAAGCGCGCGATGGAGATCGACGACCAGCCCGTCGTCGTGGACTTCACGGTGTCGCGCGACTCGATGGTGTGGCCGATGGTCGCCGCCGGCGTGAGCAACGACGACATCCAGTACGCCCGGGGCATCTCCCCGGCGTGGGACCGCGAGGACTGAGGAAGAGATCATGAGCCGTCACACCCTCTCCGTCCTCGTGGAGAACAAGCCCGGCGTGCTGACCCGCGTCGCGGGCCTGTTCGCCCGCCGGTCGTTCAACATCCACTCGCTCGCGGTGGGCCCGACCGAGCACGACGAGATCTCCCGGATCACCGTCGTGGTCGACGTCGACGCCCTGCCCCTGGAGCAGGTCACCAAGCAGCTGAACAAGCTGATCAACGTGATCAAGATCGTCGAGCTCGAGGACGCCGCCTCCGTGCAGCGCGAGCTCCTGCTGGTGAAGGTGCGCGCCGAGGGCGCCGTCCGCACCCAGGTGCTCGAGGTCGTCGAGCTGTTCCGGGCGCACGTCGTCGACGTCGTCCCGGACACCGTGACCATCGAGGCCACCGGCAGCCCGGGCAAGCTCACCGCGCTGCTCGCGGCGCTCGAGCCGTTCGGCGTCCGCGAGATCGTCCAGTCCGGCATCGTGGCCATCGGCCGCGGGCCCCGCTCCATCACGGACCGCGCGCTCGAGCGCGTCAGCCGGTCCGCCTGATCCGTCCGTCCGCACGATCCCGCACACACAAGGAGAACCATCGTGGCTGAGCTGTTCTACGACGACGACGCCGACCTGTCGATCATCCAGAGCAAGAAGGTCGCCGTCATCGGCTACGGCAGCCAGGGGCACGCGCACGCGCTGAACCTGCGCGACTCGGGCGTCGACGTGACCGTCGGCCTCCGCGAGGGCTCGGCCTCCCGCGCCAAGGCGGAGAACGAGGGCCTCAAGGTCGCCACGGTGGCCGAGGCCGTCCGGGGCGCGGACGTCGTCGTCATCCTCGCGCCGGACCAGGTGCAGCGGCACATCTACCGCGACGAGATCGCCCCGAACCTGACCGAGGGCGCCGCGCTCGTCTTCGGCCACGGCTTCAACATCCGGTTCGGCTACATCAAGCCCGAGGCCGGCCACGACATCGTCATGGTCGCCCCCAAGGGCCCGGGCCACCTCGTGCGCCGCGAGTACGTCGACGGCCGCGGCGTGCCGGTGATCGTCGCCGTCGAGCAGGACGCGTCGGGCTCCGCCTGGGACCTCGCGCTGTCCTACGCCAAGGGCATCGGCGGCCTGCGCGCGGCCGGCATCAAGACCACCTTCACCGAGGAGACCGAGACCGACCTGTTCGGCGAGCAGGCCGTCCTCTGCGGCGGCGTGTCCCAGCTGATCCAGTACGGCTTCGAGACGCTGACCGAGGCCGGCTACCAGCCCGAGGTCGCGTACTTCGAGGTGCTGCACGAGCTGAAGCTGATCGTCGACCTCATCTTCGAGGGCGGCATCACCAAGCAGCGCTGGTCCGTCTCCGACACGGCCGAGTACGGCGACTACGTCTCCGGCCCGCGGGTCATCACGCCCGACGTGAAGGAGAACATGAAGGCCGTCCTCGCGGACATCCAGAACGGCGCCTTCGCCGAGCGGTTCATCACGGACCAGGACGCGGGCGCGCCGGAGTTCAAGGAGCTCCGCGAGAAGGGCCAGAACCACCCGATCGAGCCCGTGGGCCGCGAGCTGCGCAAGCTGTTCGCCTGGGTGAAGCCGTCCGACACGGACTACGTCGAGGGCTCCGCCGCGCGCTGACCCGCCGACTGCTCGACGCTCGCGCGCCGAGGTAGGACCTCCGCGCCGAGGTAGGGCCGTCCACGGTCCTACCTCGGCGGGACGGTCCTATCTCGGCGTCGTGGTTTCTGTTCGCGTCCGGGAGGATGGGCCGCATGACCGACGACGCCGCCACGCCCGCCGCCGACAGCACGCACCCCGACGAGGTCCTCCGGTTCTGGGAGGTCGCCCGGGTGCGCGCCGGGGTGATGCGGGTCGCCGCGGTCACCGGGCCGGGGATCGCCGGGTCGCTGGTGCCGCCGTCCTGGGCGTTCGGGGACACCCCCGCCCTCGCGGACGCGGCCCTCGCCCTGGTGCTCGACGGCACCAAGACCGCCACGTCGACGGCCCTGCCCGAGTTCGAGCACGCCGACGAGCCGCTGCCGGTGAAGGGCGACCTCTCGATCGTCACCGACGCCGCCGGCCGTCCCGGCGCGCTGATCCGCACCACGCGGGTGGAGACGGTGCCGTTCGGCGGGGTGGGCGAGGACGTCGCGGCGGCCGAGGGGGAGGGCGACCGGACGCTCGCGTCCTGGCGCGCGGAGCGCGAGGAGGCGTGGGGCCCGGTGCTCGCGGCGCTGGGCGCGGAGCTCTCCGACGCGACTCCGGTCGTCGTCGAGCGGTTCGAGCTGCTGTACCCGCGGCCCGGCGACCGGGCCGCCCCTACGACGCCGTCCGAGGCCTGAGACGGTCGTCCCGATTCGTAAGACGACTCACTAGGGTGGCAAGCATGGCGCAGCGCATCAACCTGGCCGTCGTCGCGGGTGACGGCATCGGCACCGAGGTCGTGGAGCAGGGTCTCCTCGCCCTGGAGGCGGCCCTGTCCGGCTCGGGCAGCACGGTCACGACGACCGACTTCGACCTGGGCGCGCGCCGCTGGCACGCGACCGGCGAGACGCTGACCGACGCGGACCTCGAGGCGATCCGCTCGCACGACGCGATCCTGCTCGGCGCCATCGGCGACCCGAGCGTGCCGTCCGGCGTGCTGGAGCGCGGGCTGCTGCTCAAGCTGCGGTTCGCCCTGGACCACTACGTGAACCTGCGCCCGGCCAGGCTGTACCCCGGCGTGGCCTCGCCGCTGGCGGACCCGGGCGAGGTCGACTTCGTGGTCGTCCGCGAGGGCACCGAGGGCCCGTACGTCGGCAACGGCGGCGCGATCCGCGTGGGCACCCCGCACGAGATCGCCAACGAGGTCAGCGTCAACACCGCGTTTGGCGTCGAGCGGGTGGTGCGCGACGCGTTCGCCCGCGCGAACGCCCGGCCCCGCCGCAAGCTCACGCTGGTGCACAAGCACAACGTCCTCGTGCACGCGGGCCACCTGTGGCGGCGCACCGTCGAGGCCGTGAACGCCGAGTTCCCGGACGTGACGGTCGACTACCTGCACGTGGACGCGGCGACGATCTTCCTGGTCACCGACCCGGCCCGGTTCGACGTCATCGTGACGGACAACCTGTTCGGCGACATCCTCACCGACCTCGCCGGCGCGATCGTCGGCGGCATCGGCCTGGCCGCGTCCGCCAACATCAACCCGGACCGCACCGCCCCGAGCATGTTCGAGCCGGTGCACGGCTCCGCCCCGGACATCGCCGGGCAGGGCAAGGCCGACCCCACCGCGACGGTGCTGTCCGTCGCCCTGCTGCTCGAGCACCTGGGCGAGCGCGAGGCCGCGGCCCGCGTCGAGGCCGCCGTCGCGGCCGACGTGGCGGAGCGCGGGGGCCGAGTACGGTCGACGGCCGAGGTGGGCAAGGACCTCGCCGCGCGCATCGCCGGCTAGTCGCCGCCCGCTCGGGGCGCAGCGTCGCGCCCCGCGCCCGTCCCACCCCGGCCGTCGCCCAGGTACCGTCAGATCAGACTCCTGGTGAAAGGCCGCAGACACATGAGCATCTCCGACACGACCGACCTCGGTTCCACCTTCGAGGTCCGTCCCACCGACACCCCGACGCCCGACGCCGAGCGGGAGTCGCTGCTCGCCACGCCGAAGTTCGGCACCGTGTTCACCGACCACATGGCGCGCGTCTCCTGGACGCAGGGCCTGGGCTGGCACGACCGCCGGGTCGAGAAGTACGGCCCGCTGCTGCTCGACCCCGCCACCGCGGTGCTGCACTACGCCCAGGAGATCTTCGAGGGCCTCAAGGCGTACCGGCACGCCGACGGCTCCGTGTGGACGTTCCGCCCGCAGGCCAACGCCGAGCGGCTGCAGCGCTCCGCCCGGCGGCTCGCGCTGCCCGAGCTGTCCACCGAGGACTTCCTCGCGTCGGTCACCGCCCTGGTGCGCACCGACGTCGACTGGGTCCCGTCGGGGGAGGAGACCAGCCTCTACCTGCGGCCGTTCATGTACGCCTCCGAGGCGTTCCTGGGCGTGCGGCCGTCGATGCAGGCCGAGTACCTCGTCATCGCGTCGCCGGTCGGCTCGTACTTCGCGGGCGGCGTGAAGCCGGTGTCGATCTGGGTGTCCGAGGACTACTCCCGCGCGGCGGCCGGCGGCACCGGCGCGGCCAAGTGCGGCGGCAACTACGCCGCGAGCCTGCTCCCGCAGCAGGAGGCGTACGCCCGCGGCTGCGAGCAGGTGTGCTTCCTGGACGCCGCCACCGGCACGCTGCTCGAGGAGCTCGGCGGCATGAACGTGTTCGTGGTCGGCGCCGACGGCTCGGTGTCCACCCCGCGGCTCACCGGCTCGATCCTCGAGGGCGTGACCCGCTCCTCGATCCTGCAGCTGCTCGCCGAGGACGGCCGCGAGGTCACGGAGCGGGACATCCCGCTGGCCGAGCTGCTCGACGGCCTGCGCGACGGCAGCGTCGCCGAGGTGTTCGCCTGCGGCACCGCCGCGGTCGTGACCCCGATCGGCCGGCTCGCCGGCGGCGACTTCGACGTCACCGTGGGCGACGGCGAGGCCGGCCCGGTCATGCAGAGCATCCGCCAGCGGCTGACGGACATCCAGTACGGCCGCGCGGCCGACCCGCACGGCTGGATGCACCGCCTGGTCTGAGGCGCGCGGCGGCCCCGTCCCGCGAGGTGGACGGGGCTGACGCCGGGCGTGACGTGTGCCACGATGAGCGCATGGCCCTCCCGATCGTCATCGCCTAGCGCGTCCGCCCCACCCCCGCGGACGCGCCGACCTCCCGAACCCGGGGGGTCTTTTTGTTGCTCGACCCGCACGCCGACCCGGCGCGCACCCCGGCAGCTCGCCTCGTCCCCTCGCCGAGAGAAGCACTTCCCGTGACCGAGCCCACCGCCTCCGACGCCCCCGCCACCCTGCCCCGCGGCGGCGCGGCCCACCCCGCCCCCGGCGGGCCCGCGGCGTTCGACGTGTACGACACCACGCTGCGCGACGGCGCCCAGCAGGAGGGCATGAACCTCTCGGTCGCCGACAAGCTGGCCATCGCGCCGCTGCTCGACGACCTGGGCGTGGGCTACATCGAGGGCGGCTGGCCGGGCGCGATCCCGAAGGACACCGAGTTCTTCGCCCGGGCCGCCAAGGAGCTCGACCTCCGGCACGCGGTGCTCGCCGCGTTCGGCGCGACCCGCAAGCCCGGCGTGCGGGCGTGGGACGACCCCCAGCTGCGCGCGCTGCTCGACTCCGAGGCGCCGGTCGTCACGCTCGTCGCCAAGTCGGACTCCCGGCACGTCGAGCGCGCGCTGCGCACCACGGGCGCGGAGAACCTGGCGATGGTCGCCGACTCCGTGCGGCTGCTCGTGCAGGAGGGGCGCCGGGTCGTCGTCGACGCCGAGCACTTCTTCGACGGCTTCCGGTTCGACCCGGCGTACGCGCGCGACGTCGTGCTCGCGGCCGTCGAGGCGGGCGCCGAGACCGTCGTGCTGTGCGACACCAACGGCGGGATGCTGCCGTTCCAGGTGACCGAGGTGGTCCGCGACCTGCGCGCCGCGCTCGGCACCGCGGACGCCCTGACCCGGCTCGGCGTGCACGCCCACAACGACTCGGGTTGTGCGGTCGCCAACTCGCTCGCGGCGGTCGAGGCCGGCGCCGTGCACCTGCAGGGCACCGTCAACGGCTACGGCGAGCGCACCGGCAACGCCGACCTGCTCGCGACCGTCGCCAACCTCGAGCTCAAGACCGGCCGCAGCGTCCTGGTCCCGCCCGCCGACCGCCCCGGCGGCCTGGGCGAGATGACCCGGATCGCGCACCAGATCAGCGAGATCACGAACATCGCGCCGTTCGCCCGCCAGCCGTACGTCGGCGCGAGCGCGTTCGCGCACAAGGCCGGCCTGCACGCCTCGGCGATTCGCGTCGACCCCGACCTCTACCAGCACATCGACCCGCAGGCCGTCGGCAACGACATGCGGATGCTGGTGTCCGAGATGGCCGGCCGCGCCTCGATCGAGCTCAAGGGCCGCGAGCTCGGCTTCGACCTCGCCGGGCAGGACGAGGTGCTCACCCGCGTCACCAACCGGGTCAAGGACGCCGAGGCGCAGGGCTACACCTACGACGCCGCGGACGCGTCGTTCGAGCTGCTGCTCGCCGAGGAGGTCGACGGCGCGCGGCCGGCGTACTTCCGCGTCGAGTCCTGGCGGGCGATCGTCGAGCGCGCCGGCTCCCGCGGCACCCCCGCCACGGCCGAGGCCACCGTCAAGCTGCACGCCGGCGGCGAGCGCATCGTCGCGACCGGCGAGGGCAACGGCCCCGTCAACGCCCTGGACCACGCGCTGCGGCTCGCGCTGCAGCGGGTGTACCCGGAGCTGGCGGCGTTCGAGCTGATCGACTTCAAGGTGCGCATCCTCGACGCCATGCACGGCACCGACGCGGTGACCCGGGTGCTCATCGAGACCACGGACGGGCAGACGGCCTGGAGCACCGTGGGCGTGGGGCCGAACCTGATCGAGGCGTCCTGGGAGGCGCTGACGGACTCGGCGATCTGGGGCCTGCGCAACCGGGGCATCACCCCGCGCTGACTCATCGCCGAGTCTCCGTCCCTGGTCTGCGCGCCAGGGCGCCCGCAGAGGCCGGACGTGCAGGCTCGGTGTTCGGCATGCTGGTGTCCGTGAGGGTCGTCGTCGCGGTGGACGCGTTCAAGGGGTGCCTCTCCAGCGCGGACGCCGGGGAGGCGGTCGCCGCCGGGGTGCGTGCCGCGGATCCCGGCGGGGCGGTGCGGGTCCTGCCGGTCGCCGACGGGGGCGAGGGCACCGTGGACGCGCTGCTGGCCGGCGCCGGCGCCGGCGCGACCCGGGTGGTCGCGCGGGTCGTGGACGCGGTCGGGCGGCCGGTGGACGCGGTGTACGCACTGCTGGACGAGGCGCCGGGGCCGACCGCGGTCGTCGAGGCGGCCTCGTGCGTCGGCCTCGCCCAGGTCGACGTCGGCGCCGACCTCCCGCCGCGTGCGGGCTCGGCGGGGCTGGGCCTGCTGGTCCGGCACGCGGTGGACCGCGGCGCGCGCCGGGTGGTCGTCGCGCTCGGCGGCACGGCCTGCACCGACGGCGGGCTGGGGCTGCTGATCGCCCTCGGGGCCCGGGTGCGCGACGACGCCGGCGACCCGGTGCCGGCGTCCGGGGCCGGGGGCAACCCGCTGTGGCGGTTCGGCGCGCTCGACGCGCTGCCGGACCTCGGCGGCGTCAACCTGGTCGTGCTGACCGACGTCGACAGCCCGCTGCACGGCCCCGACGGCGCGGCGCACGTGTTCGGGCCGCAGAAGGGCGCGACGCCGGAGCAAGTGGCGCACCTCGACGACCGGCTGGCCGCGTGGGGCGCGGCGCTCGCGGCGCACGGGCACCCCGTGGCGGACCGGCCGGGCGCCGGGGCCGCGGGCGGGCTGGGTGCGGCGCTGCTGGCGCTCGGCGCCGCGCGGCAGCCCGGGTTCGGGTACCTGGCGCGGGCCGTCGGGCTGGCGGAGGCGGTCGCCGGTGCGGACCTCGTGCTGACCGGCGAGGGGCGGCTCGACGCCCAGACCGCGCGCGGCAAGACCCCGGCGGGCGTGGCGGCGCTCGGGCGCGCGGCGGGGGCGGCGGTCGTGGCGCTCGCGGGCGCGGTCGTCCTCGACCCGGGCGACCCGGGCGGCCCGTTCGACGCCGTGCTGCCGGTGCACCCGCGGCCGCTCCCGCTCGCCGAGGCGCTCGACCCCGCGACCACCGCGGCGCACCTCACCGCGACGGCCGCGCAGGTCACGCGCCTCGTCGCCGCGGCACGCCGCCCCCTCGCGCCGGGTGGCGGCTCGCAATAGCGTGGCGCGGGACAGCGCCCCCGGCCCTGGGAGAACCCGATGACGGAGCCCGCGCGCCCGCCCGCAGCCGCCCCCGACCCCGCGCCGGTGGCGACGCCGCCGCGTCGCGACCGGGCCTGGCCCTGGCTGCTGACCCTCGTCCTGGCGCTCGCCGCGGGCGTGCTGCTCGCCTGGCGGCCGTGGGTGCCCGCGCCCGCGCCCGGTGCGGCGGCCCCCGACTCGACGGCCTCGGCCTCGCCGACCTCGACCGGGCAGACGTCGCCGACGGCCACGTCCGGCCCCGCGTCCGGCGCCGCCGCCTTCGACGCCGACTCCGCCCCCGCGCTGTTCCTCACCGACGCCGAGCTCGCCGAGGCCGTGCCGATGGCCGCGGGCCAGTCGCTCGCGGACGCCGCGGAGGCGCAGTGGGGCCTGCCCGAGCGCTCGGCGGTCGACCCGGCCGCCTGCACGCCGGCGGTGACGACCACCGAGCGGGAGCCGGACGTGTTCCTGCGCCGGTTCGCCAGCGACGACGCGGTGACCGTGATCCAGTCCGTCCTGGTGCTGCCCGACGCGGCGGCCGCGCAGGCCGCGTTCGACGCGCTGGTCGGCACGCTCGAGGACTGCGACGCCTACCAGCAGACCAACCCCGGCACCGACGGCGGCGCGTGGACCGCGGACCCGCCGACGACCGACCGCGGCGCCGTGCCGACGGTGCTGCGCACCCTGACGCTGTCGGCCGAGGGCGCGACCAGCCCCGAGGTCGAGGTGACCGCCCTCGCCGGCAACGCGCTCGTGACGACGACGGCCTCGGGCGTGGACCCGGAGGCCGAGCCCGCGGACCCGGCCACGCTCGCGGGCGTCGCCCGGAGCAGCGCCGAGCGGGCACTCGCCGGCCTCGGCTGACCCGGCCGCCGCCCCGCTGGGCCGCCGCCCCCGCTGGGCCGCCGCGCCCACCGGGGCGAGGATGGCCCCATGAGCGACGCACGGACGGTGGCGGTGCTGGGCACCGGGATCATGGGCGCGGCGATGGCGCGCAACCTGCTGCGGGCGGGGCACACCGTCCGGGTGTGGAACCGGAGCGCGGCGAAGGCCGAGCCGCTGGCCGCGGACGGCGCCACGGTGGCGGGCACGCCGGCCGAGGCCGTCGACGGCGCCGACGTCGTGCTGACGATGCTGCACGACGGTGCCGCGGTGGCCGAGGTGGTCCGGCAGGCGGCGTCCGGCCTGCGTCCGGGCGCCGTGTGGCTGCAGTCCACCACGGTCGGCGTCGACGACACCCCGGTGCTGGCGGACCTCGCCGCCGAGCTCGGCGTGACGTTCGTCGAGGCGCCCGTGTCCGGCACCCGGCAGCCGGCCGAGGCGGGCACGCTCGTGGTGATCGCGGCCGGGCCGCCCGCCGCGCGGGAGGTCGTGGCCCCGGTGCTCGACGCGGTCGGCGCGCGGACCGTGTGGACCGGGGAGGACGCCGCCGCGGGCTCGGCGACCCGGCTCAAGCTCGTCGTGAACAGCTGGGTCATCACCGTGGCCAACGCCGCGGGAGAGGTGCTCGCGCTCGCCGAGGCGCTGGGCGTGGAGCCCGACCGGTTCTTCGAGGTGCTCGACGGCGGTCCGCTCGACACCCCGTTCCTCCGGGTCAAGACCGACCTGATCCGCGAGGACCGCCTCAGCCCAGCGGCGTTCGCCGTCGGCACGTCCGGCAAGGACGCCCGCCTGATCGCCGCGGCGGCGCGCGAGCGCGGGCTGCACCTGGACGGCGCCGAGGCGTTCTCGGCCCGCCTCGACCGCGCCGCCGCGCAGGGCCGCACCGACGAGGACATGGCGGCGACGTACTACACCTCCGCGGCGGACTGACCCCGGGGCCCGCGCGGACGTCTACCGCTGAAAACACCGTGCGCCCCCGCCCGGGCGCGCCGTACCGTCGCCCGCATGGGAACGCTGAACAGCACGGCCGCCGCGGCCGTCGCACGCCCCCGGTCCGCCTGAGCGCGGCCGGACGTCACACCGGCCGCCGCCTCCGGATGCCCCGAGCACCCGGGGCCGGGCCGAACCGTCGCTTCCGCCCCTCCGGGTGCTCCGTCCTGCCTGCGACTGGAGCACCTCCCGTGCGACACCCCCACGGCGGCCGGCACGAGCTCGGCCAGAACTTCCTGCACCACCGTCCGACCGTCGACGCCGTCGTCCGCCTGGTCGGCGCCACCGACGGTCCCGTCCTCGAGATCGGCGCCGGGGACGGCGCGCTGACGCGGCCGCTCGCCGGCCTCGGCCGCGACGTGCTCGCGGTCGAGGTCGACCCGCGCCGCGCCGACCGGCTGCGCGCCCGCGTGCCCGGCGCCACCGTGCTGTGCGCGGACGCCCTGCGCGTGCCGCTCGACCGGCCGGTGGTGGTCGGGAACATCCCGTTCCACCTGACGACGCCGCTGCTGCGCCGGCTGCTGCACCACGGCCGGTGGCGGCACGCGGTGCTGCTCACGCAGTGGGAGGTGGCCCGCAAGCGCGCCGGCGTCGGCGGGCGGACGCTGCTGACCGCGCAGACCGACCCGTGGTTCGAGGTCGCGCTGCACGGGCGGGTGCCCGCCGAGGCGTTCCGGCCGCGGCCGTCCGTCGACGGCGGGCTGCTGACCGTCGTCCGGCGGGAGCAGCCGCTGGTCGACCCGCCGGAGCGCGACGGCTACCAGCGGTTCGTGAGCGCCGTGTTCACCGGGGCGGGCCGGGGGCTCGACCAGGTGCTCGCGCGGGCGGCGGGCGTTCCGGCGCGCGCCGCCCGGCGGGCGCTCGCGGACGCGGGGGTGCCTGAGCGCGCGCTGCCGCGGGACCTGGGCCCGGCGCAGTGGGCGGCGCTGTGGCGGGCGCTCGGTGCCCGGCGCAGGGCCGGGACCTCCGTCCACCGGCGACCACGCCGGTCAGGGGCCTAGGATCGGGACCGTGCGTGGCGAGTACAAGGTCCCCGGTGGCAAGCTCGTGGCAGCGGACGTGGAGGTGGCAGGCGGGGCGCTCACCGAGGTGAGCGTCAGCGGCGACTTCTTCCTCGAGCCCGACGCCGCCCTGGCGGTCATCGACGAGTCCCTGCGCGGCCGGCCCGCCGACGCGCGGGTCGCCGACCTGACGACGGCGATCGAGGACGGCCTGCGCCGTGCCGAGGCCGACGGCCGGTTCGACGCCCCGGTGCACATGGTCGGGTTCACGCCCGAGGCCGTGGCGATCGCCGTGCGTCGCGCGCTCGGCCACGCGACGTCCTGGCAGGACCACACGTTCGAGCTCATCCACCCCGGGCCGCTGCCGCCCGCCGTGCTCGGCGCGCTGGATCAGGTGCTCACCGAGGAGCTGGCCGCGGGCCGGCGCGGGCCGACGCTGCGGTTCTGGGAGTGGGACGAGCGCGCGGTGTTCATCGGCTCGTTCCAGTCGCTGCGCAACGAGGTCGACCCCGAGGGCGTGGCGAAGCACGACGTGACCGTGGTCCGGCGGATCTCCGGCGGCGGCGCCATGTTCATGGAGGCCGGCAACTGCATCACGTTCTCGCTCGTGGTGCCGGCGTCGCTGGTCGACGGGCTGTCGTTCGAGCAGTCGTACCGGTTCCTCGACGACTGGGTGATCGGCGCGCTCGCCGACGTGGGCGTGACGGCGACCTTCTCCGGCCTGAACGACATCGCCTCCCCGGCGGGCAAGATCGCGGGCTCGGCGCAGAAGCGGCTGGCCGGTGGGGCCGTGCTGCACCACATGACGATGGCCTACGACATTGACGCGGACAAGATGCTCGAGGTGCTGCGGATCGGCCGCGAGAAGCTGTCCGACAAGGGCACGACCAGCGCGAACAAGCGGGTCGACCCCGTGCGGTCGCAGACCGGCCTGCCGCGCGAGCAGGTCATCGACGCGTTCATCGCGCACTTCCGGTCGCGGTACCGGACCGTCGACGGCGACCTGCGCCCGGAGGAGCTGGAGCGGGCGCAGCAGCTCGTCGAGGAGAAGTTCGGCAACCCGGAGTGGACCGCGCGCGTGCCGTGACGCGCCCGGCCCCGATCCGGGCCCGGCCCGCCCCAGGACCAGGGTCGCGTCGGGGGAACCCCGGATGCGCCGGCGGGCCGCGACCTGCCACGCTGGACGGGTGAAGGCGCTCCTCAACATCATCTGGCTGCTGTTCGGCGGCATCTGGCTCGCGCTCGGCTACGTCGTGGGCGGCATCGTCTGCTGCGTGCTGATCGTGACCATCCCGTTCGGCATCGCGTCGTTCCGGATGGCGTCGTACGCGCTGTGGCCGTTCGGCCGCACGATCGTGGACCGGCCGACCGCCGGCGCGATGTCGACGATCGGCAACGTCATCTGGATCCTGGTCGCCGGCTGGTGGCTCGTGATCGGGCACCTCACCACGGCGCTCGCGCAGGCGATCACGATCGTCGGCATCCCGCTGGCGATCGCGAACCTCAAGATGATCCCGGTGTCGCTGGTGCCGCTCGGCAAGGAGATCGTGCCGACCGACCGGGCGTTCGTGGCGTACGGGCACTGAGCCCGGCCCGCGCCGCGGCTCAGCCCGCGGCGTGCCGCAGCACCGCGACCAGCGCCGCCACGCCCAGCGCCGCCGCCGCCAGCGCGGTCGCCACGAGCGCCCCGCCGCCCGGGGTGCGGGCGCCCGGCGGCGGCGCGGCGCCGGGCCCGCGGTCCGGGTGCGCGTCGTCCACGACCCCGGCCCAGGCGACGGCGCGGCGCGCGCCTGCCCGGTCCAGCGCCAGCGCTCCGGCCAGCCCCAGCACCGTGAGCGCCCACACGCCCGGCCCGGCCCACGGCTCCAGCACCCGGCCGGCCACCAGCGAGCCCACGGCCACCGACAGCGCGGTGCGCCGCCAGGCGAGCGCGGTGCGCTCGGGCTGCGCGCCGGGCGGGGCGGCGGCCGCTGCGCTCACCGGAGCAGCAGCCCGAGGAGCACCAGCACCCCCGCCAGGGCCACGCCCACCGCGAGCGGCCCGCTGAACGCCGGCGCCGGCAGAGGACGCCGCTCCCGCAGCGCCCGCTCGGCCCGCGCCCAGCCGACCCACGCCTGCACGGGTGCGGCGATGCCCAGGGCGATCAGCAGCACCGCGGCGGCGAGGCGCAGGCGCGGCTCGACCGGCAGGTCCAGCGCCTCCAGCGCGACGCCGCCCGCCAGCAGCGCGAGCGCCGTGCGGACCCAGGCGAGGAACGTGCGCTCGTTGGCGAGCGAGAACCGGCCGTCCGGCTCGGTGCCGCGGGCGTAGACGCGCCGGGGGAACCGGCGGTCGGGGGCGCTCACGCGTCCGGGCCCGCGGGCGCCGCGGGGGCCGGGCGGGCCCCGAACACGGCCGTCCCGACCCGGACGATCGTCGCGCCCTCGGCGACGGCGGCCTCCAGGTCGCGGCTCATCCCCATGGAGAGCTCGACGGCGTCGCAGGTCCCCGGCTCGCCGCTGCCCGCGACCTTGTCCCGCAGGTCGCGCAGCGCGGCGTACCCGGCGCGCACGGCCCGCTCGTCGGGGGTGTTGGCGCCGACGGTCATGAAGCCGCGCAGCCGCAGCCGGTCGTGGGCCGCGACGGCCCGGACGACGTCGAGGGCGTCCTGCGGCGCGGCGCCGTGCTTGGTCGGTTCGCCGGAGACGTTGACCTGCACCAGCACGTCGAGCGTCCGGTCGTCGTCGGCGCACCGGCGCGCGAGCCGGTCGGCCAGGCCCGCGGAGTCGACGCTCTGCACGCAGGTGGCCCAGCGCAGCGCGGCGTTCACCTTGTTGGACTGCAGCGGCCCGATGAGGTGCACCTCGGGCGCGAGGTCGGCGAGCTCCGGGCCCTTGGCGACCAGCTCCTGCACCCGGTTCTCGCCCAGCAGCGCCCGGCGGGCCGCGCCCGCGGTGGTGGCGGCGCCGGCGATGTCGGCGAGCACGGCCGCGCGCACCGTCACGGCGTCCTGGGTCTTGGTGGCGAGCAGCAGCCGGACCGAGCCGGCCGGGCGCCCCGCGGCGGACTCGGCGGCCGCGATCCGGGCCCGGACGCGCGCCAGCCGCTCCGCCAGCTCGGTCGCCCCGGTCGTCATGTGCCCGACCCTAATCGCTCGCGCCCCGGCGGACGGCGGCGCCCGGCGGTCAGGCCGGGCCCGGCCCCGGCTCGCCCGCGCCGGCCGCGTACCGCCCGGCGAGCTCCCGCGCCGCCGCCCGCAGCTCCGGCGGCCCCACGACGCGCAGCGGCGCGCCGAACATCCCGAGCCACGCCGCCAGCCCGACCCAGGACCACGAGCCGGCGACGACCCGGCACCGCTCGGCGGCGAGGGGCTCGACCACGTCCGCCGGCCCGGACCAGCGCGCGACGAGCGACGCCGGCGCGTCGAGCACCGCCTCGCCGCGGCACGGCTGCGTCACGCCGGCGAACTGCTGCTGCAGGTACGCCGCCACGTCGGGGGCGGGCAGGTCCCGGCGCTCGAACCGCGGCCCCGTCGGGGTGCGCGGGTGCAGCCGGTCCACGCGGAACGTCCGCCAGTCGCGGCGGTCCAGGTCCCAGGCCACGAGGTACCAGCGGCGGCCGCGGGTCGCGAGGTGGTGCGGCTCGACCCGACGCGGCGGGCCGGCGGGCGCGTCGCGGGCAGCGGTCCCGTCGGCCGCGGGGGCCGCGTAGTCGAACCGCAGCACCTCCCGCGCCCGGATCGCGGCGCCGACCGCCATCAGCCGCTCGGTGTCCACGTGCTCCTCGGCGGGGTCGGCCGGCCGGCGCACGGCGGTCAGGTCGAGCCCCTCGACCCGGGCCCGCAGCCGCGCGGGCAGCACCTGGCGCAGCGTGGCCAGCGCCCGGGCTGCGGCCTCGTCCAGCCCGTCGACGCCCGTGGTGGCGGTCTGCAGCGCGACGGTCAGCGCCACCACCTGCTCGTCGTCGAGCATCAGCGGCGGCATCGCGGTGCCGGCCGCGAGCCGGTACCCGCCGTCGGGGCCCTTGGTGGCGTGCACCGGGTAGCCGAGCGCGCGCAGCCGGTCGACGTCCCGGCGGACCGTGCGCGGGCTGACGCCCAGCCGGCCCGCGAGCACGTCGCCCGGCCAGTCGCGCCGGGTCTGCAGCAGGGACAGCAGGGCGAGCAGCCGCGACGACGGCGTCGCCGGGGCGTCGGCCAGGTCGGGGATCGCGGTCATGGGGCCAGTCTGCTCCCGGTAGCGGACAGGAACTGACCGCTACCCCCGCCACCGTGGGGGCATGACCAGCAGAGGGGAACCCGCCATGATCCGCACCAGGGGACTGACCAAGGACTTCGCCGGGGGCAAGGGGCCGACGGTGCACGCCGTGCGCGGCCTGGACCTCGACATCGCGCCGGGCGAGCTCGTGGCCGTGCTCGGCCCGAACGGCGCCGGCAAGACCACCACGATCCGGATGCTCACCACGCTGATCGCGCCGACTGCCGGGACCGCCGAGGTCGCCGGGGCGGACGTCGCCCGCGAGCCGGGCACCGTGCGCCGCCGGATCGGCTACGTCGGCCAGGGCAACGGCGCGGGGCACGCGCAGCGCGCCGCCGACGAGCTCGTCGTGCAGGGCACGATCTACGGCCTCGACCGCCGGGACGCGCGGCTCCGGGCCGCCGAGCTCATGGACCAGCTGGACCTCGAGCCGCTCGCCCGCCGCAAGGTGTCCGACCTGTCCGGCGGGCAGCGCCGCCGGCTCGACGTCGCGCTCGGGCTGGTGCACGCCCCGCGGCTGCTGTTCCTGGACGAGCCGTCGACCGGGCTCGACCCGCACAACCGCGCGAACCTGTGGGAGCACATCCTCCGGCTGCGGGAGCGGCACGCGATGACCGTCGTGCTCACCACGCACTACCTGGACGAGGCCGACCAGATGGCCGAGCGGGTGGTGGTCGTGGACGAGGGCCGGGTGATCGCGGACGACACCGCCGCGGCGCTCAAGCACACGCTCGCGGGGGACCGGCTGGTGCTCGCGGCCGCCGACCCCGCGGACGCGCCGGCGCTCGCGGAGGTCGCCGCCCGGGCGCCCGGCGCCCGCGACGTCGAGGTCGACGGGGCCGAGGTCCGCGCCCGCGTCGCCGACGCCCCCACCGCGCTGCCCGCCGTGCTCGCCGCCGCGGGCGCCCGCGGGCTCGCCGTCGCCCGGGCCGAGGGCCAGCAGCCCACGCTCGACGACGTCTTCCTGACCCTCACCGGCCGCAGCCTCCGCGAGGAGGGGGCCGCGCGCTCGACCGACCCCGTGGAGGTGGCGGCATGACCGCGACGACGACCCCGGCCCCGACCGCCGAGACCCTGCCCGCGCGCGACGCGACCCGCTCGTGGTGGGGCGACGCCTGGCTCGTGATGACCCGCGAGCTCCTGCCGACCCTGCGCGACCCGTTCTCCGTCGTGTTCGGGCTGATCCAGCCGGTGGTGTTCCTCGCGCTGTTCGGGCCGCTGCTGGCCGGGTCCGTCGGGGACGGGCTGCCCGGCGGGGACGTCTGGGCCTGGTTCGTGCCCGGGATCCTCGTGATGACGACCCTGTTCGGCACGTCGACGACCGGCGCGAACCTGCTGTTCGAGATGCAGACCGGCGCGCACGAGCGGCTGCTCGTCACCCCGCTGGCCCGGTCGGCTCAGCTGGTCGGCCGGTCGTGGAAGGAGATGGTGCCGATCGTCGCGCAGTCGGTGGTCGTCGTGGCGGTGATGCTGCCGTTCGGGTTCTCGTTCAGCCCGGCCGGCGCGCTGCTGGGGCTGGTGCTGCTCGCGGTGTTCGGCGTCGGGATCGGGTCGCTGTCCTACGCGCTCGCGATCGCCGTCCGGAAGCAGGACTGGATGTTCTGGGCCGTGCAGCAGACGCTGCTGTTCCCGCTGCTCATCCTGTCCGGGATGCTGCTGCCGCTGGAGACCGGGCCGCGGTGGATGCAGGTCGCGGCGGACGTGAACCCGCTGCGGTACGTGGTGGACGCCGAGCGCGCGCTGTTCGCCGGTGACCTGGCGTCCTCGACGGTGGCGTGGGGCGCGGTGGCGGCGGTGCTGACCGCGGGCCTCGGGCTGCTGGTCGGGGTGCGGACGCTGGCGCGGAGCGCGCGGTAGCGACGGCGCGGTGGCGGACGGCGCGGGCGGTCAGCCGCGCGCGATGTCCGCCACCGTCGCGGAGGTGAGCCGGATCAGGTCGTCCGGGGCCAGCTCGACGTCGAGGCCCCGGCGGCCGCCGGACACGAACACCGTGTCGAACAGCTGCACGGTCTCGTCGACGACGGTCGGGTGCGCGGTCTTCTGGCCGAGCGGGGAGATGCCGCCGACCACGTACCCCGTGGCGCGCTCCGCCGCGGCGGGGTCGGCCATCACGGCCTTCTTGCCGCCGACCGCGTGGGCCAGCGCCTTGAGGTCGAGCTTCCCCGCGACGGGCACCACCGCGACCGTGAGCGTCCCGTCGACCGACGCCATGAGGGTCTTGTAGACCTGCTCGGGGTCGATGCCCAGCACCTCGGCGGCCTCCAGGCCGTAGCCGACCGTGCTCCGGGGGTCGTGGTCGTACGCGTGCGCGGTGTGCGGGACCCCGGCGGCGGCCAGCGCGACCAGCGCGGGCGTCCCGGACCGCGCGTTCTTGGACCTGCTCACGGGGCCAGCCTAGGGCGCGACCCCCGCGGTGCGGTGCTGCTAGCGTGCGGGTGAGCACGGGAGTCCGGTGAGCCGGGCTGAGAGGGAGTACTCGAACTCCGACCGTAGAACCTGATCTGGATCATGCCAGCGCAGGGAGCGACATCTCGCAGGATGCCGGGCACCCGTCCGCCGTCCTCCCGTGCTGATCCGACCAGCACAGGAGGACGCATGATCCCGACACCGCCGTCGACGCCCGCCCGGCCCGCGGAGGCCGCCGACCTGGTGGCCGACCCGCTCCGGTTCGGGGTCGGCGCCCGCGTCACCGTCGCGGTGATGTCCGACCGGTACGCCGAGACGATCCTCGGCGTGCTCGGCTCCGTGGCCACGGACGGCCTGGTCGTGCAGACCGGCGACGTGAGCACCTACGTCGGCGGCGACGAGGCGGACCTGCAGCGGTACCTCACGGACCTGGTCGACGCGGTGGCCGCCACCGGGGAGCACGCGGCGGTCACGCTGCACCTGTCCCGCGGCTGCCCGGGTGAGGTGCGGTGCGACCTGCCCGGGGGCGCGGGCCCGCGCGCGGTCGCGCTGCCGCCGGGCCGGCGCACCGGCCGGTCCGGCGCGGCCGAGTGGGCGCTGTACCCCCTCGCCGACGACGTCCGGGCCGGGGTGGAGCCCGACCACATGCGGGACATCGAGGCGGCGATCGCCCTGGCGCGGGACAACGGGACGTTCCGGGGCTCCGAGCACTTCGTCACGCGGCTGGAGGGCGACGTGGGGGCGCTCGTGGAGACCGTCGTCGGCGCGTGGGCGCGGGTCGGCCGCGGTGTCCAGCACGTGACCAGCCACGTGACCTTCTCGCTCAACAGCCCGACCCGGTCCCGTGGCTGAGCGCCTCCCGGGCGGGCGGCGGCCGCTCGCGATGAAGGACATCGTGCTCATGGTCGTCCTCGGGGTGGTGTTCGGGTTCCTCTACTGGGCGCTGGTCCAGGCGTGGAACGGCCTCGCGGTGCTGATGGGGCCGGCGGGCGACCTCGCGCAGCACGTGCTGCTCGGCGGCTGGCTGCTCGTGGCGCCGATCGCGGTCGCGATCATCCGGCGGCCCGGCGTCGGGGTGCTCGCCGAGGTGCTGGCCTCCGTGGTCGAGGTGGTGTTCCTCGGGTCGCCGGTCGGGCCGCTGCTGGTCGTCGCCGCGCTGCTCCAGGGCCTCGGCAGCGAGATCCCGTTCGCGCTCGGGCGGTACCGGCGGTTCGGCTGGGCCCGGTTCGCCGCCTCGGGGCTGCTCGGCGCGACCCTGGTGTTCGGGTGGTCGGCGTTCCGGTTCGGCTGGTACGGGCAGGACGTGCTCGTCCTGCGGCTCGTGCTCCAGGCCGCGTCGGGCGTCGTCCTCGGCGGGCTGCTGGCGAAGGTGATCGTGGACGCCCTGCACCGCACCGGGGTGCTGGACGGGTTCGCGATCGGGCGCGCGGCGGCCGCGGCGCGTGAGCCCGTGGCGCGCCGTGCCTGAGCCGGCGGCGCACCCGGGCGCCGACCCGGCGGCCGACCCGGCGGCCGTCCTCGACGTCGCCGGGCTCGAGGCGGTGCTGGACGGCGGCGCGGGCGTCGGCCCGCTCGACCTGCGGCTCGCGCCGGGGGAGCAGGTGCTCGTGCTCGGCCCGTCCGGCGCGGGCAAGTCGACGCTGCTGCGCTGCCTGCACGGCGCCGTCCCGCACGCGGTGCCCGCGCGGGTCTCGGGGCGGGTCGCGGTCGCGGGCCGGTCCGTCGCGGAGCACGGCGTCGCGGCGCTCGCGGACGTGGTCGGGGTGCTCGCGCAGGACCCCGAGACCGGGGTCTGCCTGGCGGACGTCGCGGACGAGGTCGCCTTCCCGCTGGAGAACCTCGGGACGCCGCCCGCCGCGATCGGGCCGGCGGTGGCGGCCGCGCTCGGTGCCGCGGGCGCCGCGCACCTGGCCGGCCGGCGCACGGACGCGCTGTCCGGCGGCGAGCTGCAGCGGGTCGCGCTCGCGGCCGCGGCGGTGACCCGGCCGCGGCTCCTGCTGCTCGACGAGCCGACGTCGATGCTGGACGCCGACGGCGTCGCGGCGGTGCGGGGGGCGCTGGCAGCGGCGCGGGCGTCGACGGGCGCGGCGTGCGTGCTGGTCGAGCACCGGCTGGACGCGCTCGCCGGGGACGCGGGCGTGGCCGGGCTGCCGGGCCGGTGGCTGGTGCTGTCCGCCGACGGCCGGGTCACCCACGACGGTCCCGCGGCCGAGGTGGCCCGGGACGCGGGGCGCGAGCTGCTCGCCCGCGGCTGCTGGCTGCCCGAGGACGTCGAGCTCGCGGTGGCGCTCGGGGACGCGGGCGGGGAGCCGGGGGTGTTCGACCTGCTGCCGGCGCTGGTCGCGGGGGCGCCGCCGTCGCGCGCCCCGGCGGCCGCCGGGCGGGGGGAGGTGCTGCTCTCCGCCCGGGGGCTCGCGGTCGGACGGCGGCCCGCGGGTCGAGCGGCCCGCCGCCGGCCCGCCGCGCAGCCCGTGCTCCGCGACGTCGACCTGCGGCTGCGGGCCGGCGAGGTCGTGGCGGTCGTCGGGGCCAACGGCTCGGGCAAGTCCACGCTCGTCGCCACCCTCGCGGGCGTGCTGCCCCCGCTCGCGGGCGTCGTCGAGGGCGCGCGCCCCGCGCTGGTCGTGCAGAACCCCGAGCACCAGCTCGCGGGGCGCACGGTGGCGGCGGAGGTCGCCGTCGGGCTGCCGCCCGGCCCCGCGACGGACGACCGGGTGACCGCGGCGCTCGCGCGCTTCGGCCTCGCCGCGCTCGCCGACCGGGACCCGCACCGGCTGTCCGGCGGCGAGCAGCGCCGGCTGAGCCTGGCCGCGATGCTCGTCCACGACCGCCCGGTCCTGCTGGCGGACGAACCGACGTTCGGGCTCGACCGGCACGGGACCGCGGACGTGCTGCGGGCGCTCGCGGACTCGGCCCGCGCGGGTCGGGCCGTGCTGCTCACCTGCCACGACCTGCGGGCGGTGGCGTCGGTCGCGGACCGGGTGCTGGTCGTCGCCGACGGCGGGCTGGTCGCGGACGTCGACCCGCTCGCGCTGCTGCGCGAGCCGCGCCTCCTCGCCGCCGCCCGGCTGCGGCCGTCGCGGCTCCTGCGCCGGCTTGCGGACCTGGTCGGCGACGCGGGCCGGCTGCGCGGCGCGCTCGCCGCGCTGGACGCCCGCGCCCTGCGCGCGACCGGCGCGCCCGACCCGGCCGGCGCGCCCGACCCGGCGGGGGTGCCGGTCCGGTGACGGCGCTCGGTGCCCGGAACCCGACCGTCAAGCTGCTGCTGGTCGTCACGGTGTCGCTCGCGACCCTCGCCCTGCTGGAGCCGGCCGCGCTCGCGGCGCTGTACCTGCTCGGGCTCATGTCGGCCCGGTGGGGCGCCGGCGTGGGCGGCCGGCGGCTGCTGCTCGCCCAGGTGCCGTTCTGGACGTTCGGCGTCGGGGTGCTGCTGGTCAACGCGATGAGCCGGCCCGGCGCCGTCCTGGTCGCCGGCGGGCCGTTCCGGGTGACGCACGAGGGCCTGGTGGTCGGCGCGGCGCTCGCCCTGCGCGGGTGCGTGATCGGGGTCGCGACCGTCGCGTTCCTCGCGAGCACGCCGCCGCGGGACCTGATGGTGAGCCTCGTCCGGCACGCGCGGCTGAGCCCGCGGTACGCGTACGCGCTGCTGGCGGGCCACCGGATGCTCGCGGGGCTGCCGCGGCAGTGGGCGACGATCCGGGCGGCGCAGCTGGTCCGCGCCCCGCTCGGCCGGGACGGCCGGCCGCGCGAGGGGTGGCGCGGGCTCGCCCGGTCGGCGTTCGCGCTGCTGGTCGCGTCGATCCGCGCGTCCGAGCGGGTCGCGCTGGCGCTGGAGTCGCGCGGCCTGGCCGCCGGCCCGCGCACGATCTGGCGCCCGGTCCCGCTGGGCGCGGGAGACGCCGCCCTCGCGTCCGGCGTGCTCGGCGCCCTGGCGCTCGTCCTCCTGCTGGCCGCCCGCCTCTGACGGCGCCCGCCCGCGGCCGAGGTCGCCGGTTCCGGCCACCGAGGCCCGGGCGCAACCGACGACCTGGGGCGGAACCGTCGACCTCGGGGGCGGGGGCCCGGCGGGTCAGAGCGCCAGGCCGACCAGGGAGCCGACGCCGTACGTGATCGCCATCGCGAGGCTGCCGCCCACGACGTTGCGCAGCACCGCGCGGCCGGCCGGGGCGCCGCCGAGGCGGGCGCTCACCGTGCCGGTCACGACCAGCGCGACCACGACCGCCGCGAACGTCGCCACCACGCGCGCCTCGCCGCCCCAGGGGCCGAGCATCGCGAGCAGCGGCACGACGCCGCCGACCACGAACGCCACGAGCGACGCCAGCGCCGCGTGCCACGGGTTGGTCAACGACTCCTCGGCGTCCCGGACGCCGTGCGCGCGGAGGACCTTCTCGGCGTCGCGCTGGCTGCTGACCGAGACGTACTCGCCGGCCGCCATCGACAGCGCGCCCGCGACGAGGGCGGCGACGCCGGCGACCGCGAGGGTCGCGAGCCCGGTCGCCGCGCCCGCGACGCCCACCACGGTGGCGGCGACGGAGACGATGCCGTCGTTCGCGCCGAGCACGCCGGCGCGCAGCCAGTTCAGCCGCTCCGCGGTCGGCAGGACGACCGCGGACGGCGCGCCGGGGCCGGCGTCGACGGAGCCCGGAGCGCCCGGCTCGGGGGCGCGCCGGGGCGCCTGGTCGGCGGTGCGGTCACGGTCCAGGAAGTGGGTCGACAGGGCGCTCATGGCAGCCACGGTAGGCCGGAGATGACGTCCTGTCATCACAGGAAAGGCTGCCCTGACCTGCGGAAACGCAGGTTTGCCTGTCCTCATCTGGAATCGATCAAGCCGTTCCCGCAGGTCAGAGCGGCCCCACCGCGAGCACCCGCAGCACGACCTCGCCGGCGGCGTCCGAGGCGGGCAGGTCGACCAGGGCGTCGATGCGCCAGTCGTGGTCGCCGGCCGGGTCGTCGAGCAGCTGGCGCACGAACCACAGGTCGCCGCGCGCGCCCGCCTCGCCGTGCCCGGCCGGCCGCTCGTCGACCTGGAACAGCGCAGGTCCGCGGGCCGCCGGGCCCGTCAGGATCTCGTCGTGGTCGTCGTAGAACGGGTCGAGCGCGTCGCCCCACCGGTCGGCGGTCCACGGCTGGTCCGCGGCGTCCTGGTCGCCGAGCGCCGCCAGCGCCGGGTACGCCTCGCGCGCGGCCAGGTCGACCCGGCGGAACAGCGCGCCCCGCACCAGCGCCCGGAACACCCGCTTGTTGACGGTGATCGGCGGGGGAGCGTCGTCCTCCGGCCGGGACTCGGTGACCGTGGCGTCGTCCAGGTCCTCCGGGTGCGCGAGCCGCTCCCACTCGTCGAGCAGGCTGGAGTCGGTGCGCCGCACCAGGTCGCCCAGCCACTCGACGATCTCGTGCAGCTCCTCGGTCCGCAGGTCGTCGGGGACGGTCTGCCGCAGCGCCCGGAACGCGTCCGCGAGGTAGCGCAGCAGTACGCCCTCGGTGCGGTCGAGCTGGTAGAGCGACACGTGCTCGGCGAACGTCGCGGCTCGCTCGTGCATGTCGCGGACGACCGACTTCGGGGACAGCTCGTGGTCGGCGACCCACGGGTTGGTCTGCTTGTAGATCTGGAACGACGCGCCCAGCAGCTCGGCGAGCGGCTTCGGGTACGACACGTCCTCGAGCAGCGCCATCCGCTCCTCGTACTCGATGCCGTCGGCCTTCATCGCCGCGACGGCCTCGCCGCGGGCACGGTTCTCCTGCGCCGCGAGCACCTGGCGCGGGTCGTCCAGCGTCGCCTCGATGACCGACACCACGTCGTGCGCGTAGCCGGGGTCCTCGAGGTCGAGCAGGTCGAGCGCGGCGTACGCGAACGGGGACAGCGGCTGGTTCAGCGCGAACGTCGGGGGTACGTCGAGCGTCAGCCGCACCGTGCGGCGCAGCCGCTCCGGGCCGGGGCCGTCCTCGACGACCCGCTCGACCACGCCGGCCGTGCGCAGCGACCGGTAGATCGCGATCGCCTGCCGGACCAGCCGGCCCCGCGACGCCTCGGGCTCGTGGTTGTCGAGCAGCAGGTGCTTCATGGTCTCGACCGGGTCGCCGGTCGGGCGGGCCAGCACGTTGAGCACCATCGCGTGCGACACGCCGAACGACGAGGTCAGGGGCTCGGGCTCGGCGTCCCGCAGGCGCTCGAACGTCTTGTCCGTCCAGTTCACCATCCCGGACGGCGCCTGCTTGCGGACGATCTTCTTGAGCTTCTTCGGGTCGTCGCCGGCCTTCTGCAGCGCCTTGCGGTTCTCGATCACGTGCTCGGGTGCGAGCACGTACACCTCGCCCGTGGTGTCGAACCCGGCCCGGCCGGCGCGCCCGGCGATCTGGTGGAACTCGCGGGCGGACAGGTGCCGCATCCGGGTGCCGTCGTACTTCACCAGCGAGGTGAGCAGCACCGTGCGGATCGGCACGTTGATGCCGACGCCGAGGGTGTCGGTGCCGCAGACGACCCGGAGCAGGCCCTTCTGGGTCAGCCGCTCGACGACCCGACGGTACTTGGGCAGCATGCCCGCGTGGTGCACGCCGACGCCGTGCCGCAGCAGCCGGGACAGCGTCTTGCCGAAGCCCGGGCCGAACCGGAAGTCGCCCAGCTCGTCGGCGATCCGGTCGCGCTGCTCCCGGGAGGCGAGGGTCATCGACAGCAGCGCCTGCGCCCGCTCGACGGCCTCCTTCTGCGTGAAGTGCACGACGTACACGGGGGAGCGGCCGGTCTGCACGAGCATCTCCAGCAGCTCGTGCAGCGGCTCGATCTCGTAGGAGAACGTCAGCGGCACCGGCCGCTCGGCGCCCGCGACGACGGCCACGGGGACGTCGGTGCGCCGCTCGAGGTCGTCGACGAAGAACGACACGTCGCCGAGCGTCGCCGACATGAGCAGGAACTGGGCGCGCGGCAGCTCCAGCAGCGGCACCTGCCACGCCCAGCCGCGCTGCGGGTCGGCGTAGAAGTGGAACTCGTCCATGACGACCTGGCCGATGTCCGCGCCCGGGCCCTGGCGGAGCGCCTGGTTGGCCAGGATCTCCGCGGTGCAGCAGATGATCGGGGCGTCCGGGTTCACGGCGGAGTCGCCAGTCATCATGCCGACGTTGGCCGACCCGAACGCCTCGACCAGGGCGAAGAACTTCTCGCTCACCAGCGCCTTGAGCGGGGCGGTGTAGTACGTGCGCCGGCCCTGCGCGAGCGCGACGAAGTGCGCGGCGGTGGCGACCAGCGACTTCCCGGAGCCCGTGGGCGTCGACAGGATGACGTGCGAGCCGGTCACCAGCTCCAGCAGCGCCTCGTCCTGGTGCGGGTAGAGCGCGAGGCCCTGGTCGGCCGCCCAGCCGGTGAACGCCTCGTAGAGCGCGTCGGCGTCCTGGGGGTTCGCGGGGACGCGGTCGGCGAGGGTCCGGCGGTCGGTGAGGGGCACCGGCCGATCCTTCCACGGTTCGGCGGCCCTACAGTGGGCGACCATGAGCGACGCCCCCGGCACGACCCCGCCCGCCGTCGAGATGTGGACGGACGGCGCCTGCAAGGGCAACCCCGGCGTCGGCGGCTGGGGCGCGCTGCTGCGCTCGAACGGGCACGAGCGCGAGCTGTTCGGCGGCGAGGCCGTGACGACGAACAACCGCATGGAGCTCAGGGCCGTCATCGAGGGGCTGAAGGCGCTCAACCAGCCGTGCCGGGTCGACCTGCACGTCGACTCGCAGTACGTGATGCAGGGCGTGACCAAGTGGATCGCCGGCTGGAAGCGCAACGGCTGGCGGACGGCCGACAAGAAGCCGGTGAAGAACCAGGACCTGTGGCAGGCGCTCGACGAGCAGGTCGCCCGGCACGCGATCTCCTGGCACTGGGTCAAGGGCCACGCCGGCGACCCGGGCAACGAGCGCGCCGACCAGCTGGCGAACAAGGGCGTCGACGAAGTGCGCGCGGGCTGACCCGCGCGGCGGGCGCGCGGAGCGGACCCGCGCGGCGCGCGGCTCCCCGCGGCTGGTCCAGACCAGTTACAGTCGGGATCGTGCCCACCGCCGGGCACGCTCCCGCTCGCACCGGAGGTCAGGCATGGAACGGTCCGTCGTCGTCGCCATCGCGGAGGGTCTGCACGCCCGCCCCGCCGCCCTGTTCGTCGCGGAGGCCGGCAAGCAGCCGGTGCCGGTCACTGTCCGCAAGGGCGACGCCGCCCCGGTCCAGGCCGCGAGCATCCTCGGGATCATGACCCTCGGCGCGGCCGCGGGCGAGACGCTCGTGCTCACGACCGAGGCCGACGGCCCGGACGCCGAGGCCAGCCTCGACGCGCTGGAGAAGTTCCTGAGCCAGGTGGAGATCGCCTGACGTACCCCCGGAACGCACGAGTGGAGCGTTCTGCCGAGACACGCCGCGCGTGTCGGGCAGAACGCTCCACTCGTTTCCGGTCGGACTACTCGCGGCGACGGCCCGGGTCGTCCGCGCGGGACTCGACCGCCGCGGCGGGGACCGTCGCCCGCGGGGCCTCGGCCGGGGCGGTGTCCGCGGCACGGGTGGCCTCGTCGCCCGCGCCCTCGGCGACGGGGTCGTCCTCCCGGCCCGGGGTCTTGAAGTTGAACTTCAGGATCATGAACCGGAACAGGAAGTAGTAGATGACCGCGTAGACCAGGCCGATCACGATGAGCAGCAGCGGCTGCTCGGCGATCCGGAAGTTCAGCAGGTAGTCGATGCCGCCCGCGGAGAACCCGAACCCGCTGCGGATGTCGAGGGCGTTGACCAGCGCGAGCGAGGTGCCGGTGAGCACGGCGTGGATCGCGTACAGCGGGTACGCCACGTACACGAACGCGAACTCGAGCGGCTCGGTGACGCCGGTGACGAACGCGACCAGCGCGGCCGAGCCCATGATGCCCGCGATGACCTTGCGGTTCTTCTTCTTCGCGGTGTGCACGATGGCCAGGGCGGCGGCGGGCAGCGCGAACATCATGATCGGGAAGAAGCCGGTCATGAAGGTGCCGGCGGTCGGGTCGCCGTGCAGGAACCGGGCGATGTCGCCGTTCCACACCTGGCCGTCGGCCTCGTAGGAGCCGAACTGGAACCACGGCAGCGAGTTCAGCAGGTGGTGCAGGCCGAACGGCAGCAGCAGCCGGTTCAGGGTGCCGAAGACGAAGCCGCCGATGATGGTCGAGCCGGTGACCCACTCGCCCACCGCGGTGAAGCCCGCGTCGAACGCCGGGTAGATGAGGGCCGCGACGACGGCGATCAGGACCGCGGCGCCCGCGGTGACGATCGGCACGAACCGGCGGCCGCCGAAGAACGCCAGGTACGGGGGCAGCTTGATCCGGTAGAACCGCTGGTAGAGCAGCGCGGCGGTCAGGCCGATGACGATGCCGCCCAGCACGCCGTAGTTGATGAGCTCCTGCGTCTCGCCCTCGGCCGCCTCGCCCAGGATGTACGGGGAGAGCGCGTCCGTGACGCCCTTGAACACGAGGTAGCCCACGAGGGCCGCGAGGCCCGTCGACCCGTCGGCCTTGCGGGCGTACCCGATGGCGACGCCGAGCGCGAACAGCAGCGGCAGGTTGCCGAGCAGCGCGTTGCCCGCGGCGGCGAGCACGTCGGCCACCGGCAGCAGCCAGTCGGCGCGGGCGCCCAGGCCGTCGGCGCCGAGCATGTCCGCCTGGCCGAGCCGCAGGAGCAGCGCGGCGGCGGGCAGGGAGGCGATCGGGAGCATGAGGGATCGACCCACGCGCTGCAGCTGCGCGAGTCCGGGGATGCCCCGCTTGGGGGTATCGACCGTGGTGGCGGTCATGGTCACTCCTCGTGAGTTCGGGTCGTGGGCGCCGCCGGACGGGGGCGCCCACGGGTCGGGGGGAGGTGTGGGCACGCGGTGCGCTTGGTGCGGAACTTGCGTGGTCGCCGTCGAGTTCGGCAAGTTGTCTGGACCAGTTGCGGTCAGAGTGGTCTAGACCGGAGTATGTGTCAAGGACCACACGACCGCCCGTGCACCGCCCGGACGGCCACCCGGTGGTGCGGACGAGGGCGACCGAGGTGGGAGGGTGAGCGCGTGCACGCGAAGCAGTCCGCCGCGCCCGGCGCCCACAAGTACCAGGCGGTCCGCGCCTACCTGGTCGGCCTGGTCGAGCGCGAGCTGCACGTCGGCGACGCGATCCCGTCCGAGCGGGCGCTGTGCGAGCGGTTCGGCGTCTCCCGGATGACCGTGCGCCAGGCCGTCGACGCGCTCGTCGGCGAGGGCGTGCTGGTGCGCGAGCAGGGCCGCGGCACGTTCGTCGCGCCGCAGCGCATGGACTTCGAGATGCGGCTGACCACGTTCGGCGAGGAGATGCGCCGCCGCGGGATGCGGCCCGAGACGCGGGTGCTCGGCATGGGGACGGTGCCCGCCACCGCGGACGCCGCCGACGCGCTCGGCACCGAGCCGGGCGCCCCGCTGCACCACCTGCGCCGCGTCCGGTACGCGGACGGGTCGCCGATGAGCATCGAGCAGCACTGGGTGTCGGTCGGCCTGGTCCCCGGGCTGCTGGCCGACGGCCCGCCGCCGAGCATGCACGACGCCCTGCGCGCCGTCGGCCTCGACCCGTCCTGGGGCGAGGAGACGCTGACCGCCGCGGAGGCGACCGACGAGGAGGCGGCGCTGCTCGACCTGCGCGGGACGCGGGCGGTGCTGCGCGCGACCCGGCGCACGTTCAGCGCGGACACGCCCGCGATGTACTCGAACGCCTGCTACCGCGGCGACCGGTACAGCGTGTGGGTGCCGCTCAGCGCACCGGCGCCGGCCCTGGTGCCGCGGCTGCGTGACGGCGACGAGCGGCTCGACGAGCGGGCGGCCGTGGGCGCGACCCTCGAGGACGGGAGGACCGGATGAGCGCGCGGGGCACCGGCCAGGCCGAGGCGATCCTCGCCGGCCTGGGCGGGGTGGGGAACATCGACGAGATCGAGCCGTGCACGACGCGGCTGCGGTCGCTCGTGAAGGAGCCGTCCCGGGTGGACGCCGCTGCCCTGCGCGCCGCCGGCGCGTTCGGCGTGATGGTGTCCGGGCGGGTGGTGCAGGTCGTGATCGGCCCGAGCGTCGACACCCTCGCCTCCGACCTGGAGGACCTCATGTGACAGCGGCGGCCCGCCCGGGCCGCCGCCCGCCACCACCGACCCGCCGCACCGCACCGGCGGGAGCCACGAAGGAGAAGAACCATGAGCAAGGCAGAGCAGATCCTGGCCGGACTCGGCGGCGACGCGAACATCGTCGACCTCGAGCCCTGCATCACCCGGCTGCGCGTCGAGGTCGAGGACCCGTCGAAGGTGACCGAGTCCGTCCTCAAGGCCGCCGGGGCCATCGCGGTGATGCAGTCCGGCACGGTCGTGCAGGTCATCGTCGGGCCCGAGGCGGACACGCTGGCCTCGGACATCGAGGACCTGCGCTGATGGCGCTGACCGTCCTCGCGCCGGTCGCCGGAGTCGTGCACGCGCTCGCGGACGTGGACGACCCGGTGTTCGCCCAGGAGATCGTCGGCCCGGGCCTGGCCGTGCAGCCGGACGCCGAGTCCGGCGCCGGCCGCTCGGTCGTCGCCCCGGTCGCCGGCACGGTCGCCAAGCTGCACCCGCACGCGTTCGTGCTGCTCGCCGAGGGCGGCCGCGGCGTGCTGGTGCACCTCGGCATCAACACCGTCCAGCTCGGCGGCGAGGGCTTCACGCTGCACGTCGCCGAGGGCGACGCGGTCGAGCAGGGCCAGCTGCTGGTCGAGTGGGACCCGGCCGCGGTCGAGGCCGGCGGGCGGTCGGCGATCTGCCCCGTCGTCGGGCTCGAGGCGCAGCCGGACTCGCTCACCCGGCTCGCGGAGCCGGGCACCCGCGTCGCGGCGGGCGACCCGCTGCTCGCGCTGGGCTGAGGCGCCGGCCGGGACCCGCCGAGGTCCCGGCCGGTGTCCCGGACGCGGCGCGAGACCCGGCCGGATACTGAACGGCATGCTGCCCCGCCCGAGCACCCGCGACCTGCTCCGGTCGCTGCCCGCGCTCACCGGCGACCTGCCCGAGGTCGACCCGTACGCCCTCCCGGCGGACCCGGTCGACGCGTTCCAGGACTGGTTCGCCGCCGCCGTCGCCGCCGGCGTGCCCGAGCCGCACGCGCTGTGCCTGTCGACGGTCGGGCCCGACGGAGCGCCGCACGCGCGCGTCGTGCTGCTCGCCGACGTCGCGGACGGGGCGTGGGTGTTCGCGAGCGACGCCCGGGCCGGCAAGGCGCAGGACCTCGCGGCCGAGCCGCGGGCGGCGCTGACGTTCTACTGGCAGCCGCTGGGCCGGCAGGTGCGGGTCGTCGGGCGGGCCCGGGCGCTGGACGCGGCCACGTGCGCGGCCGACTTCCTGCGCCGCTCGCCGAGCAGCCGCGCCGCGGCGCTCGCGTCCCGGCCGGGGGAGCGGCTGCTGTCCGCGGGGGAGCTGCACGCCGCTGTGCAGCAGGCCCGCGCGCGGGTCGACCGGGAGCCGGGGCTGGTGCTGCCGACCTGGCAGCTGTGGGCGGTCGAGCCCGACGAGGTCGAGCTGTGGCAGGGCGACTCGGACCGGGCGCACCTGCGGGTCCGGTACACCCGCGCCGAGGACCGGTGGGACCGGCACCTCGACTGGCCGTGAGCGGCCCCGCCGCGCGCGAGCCTCAGTCCCGCGCGGCCGGCACCGCGTCCCGGGGCGGGAGGACGTCCGGGGACACGTCCGCCGCGCGCGCCGCCAGCGTGTGCAGCAGCCGCTCCAGCGGGCCCCGGCCCAGCGCCGCGCGCCAGAGCCAGCACGCCAGCACCGTCACGACGAGGAACGCGACCCAGGTCCCGGCGTCCGGCTCCCACACCACGGCGTCGCCGAGCGCGGCGATCGCCACCAGCTGCGCCGTGTAGGCCGTCAGCGCGAGCGCACCGGTCGCGGCCAGCGGGGCCACCAGCGCCGGGACCGCGTCGGCCACGATCAGGCACAGCGCGAGCACCGCGAGGCCGACCCCGGTGTTCGCGACGACCTCGAGGCCGGAGGAGGAGTGCGGCTCGGTGGTGACGAGCGCGACCAGGGTCTCGTCCGCCGCGACCACCCGGGTCAGCAGCGCCGACGCCGCGTGCGCCACGACGGCGAGCGCCACCCCGGCGCCCAGCAGCCGGAGCCGCACGCCGCGGTCCCGGAGGTCCATCCGCCCGACGGCCAGCCCCACCAGGACGTACGCGAACCACACGACCGCCGGGTAGTAGTCGCCGACCAGCAGGTCGGTGAGCTCGCGCCCCGGGAGCCGCAGGAACACGGGCTGGAGGGCGAGGTGCAGCAGCGGCCCGAACGCCGCCACGGCGACCGCCCCGCCGAGCAGCCGCCGCGGGGACGCGCCCAGCAGCGGCGTCGCGCACGCGAACAGCACGGCGTACGTCGGCAGGATCACCGCGATCGGCGTGCCGAGCAGGATCACCGCCACCCCGATGCCGAGCACCGCGAACGCCCGGACCAGGATCTTCGCGCGCGCCTGGACCCGCCGGACGCCGGACACGGGCGACGAACCGCCGGAGATCAGCGCGACGGAGATCCCGGACAGCAGCACGAACAGCGCGGCGGACCGGCCGTCGACGACCTGCGCGAGCGACCACGGCCACGGGTCGCCGGGCCCGCCGGGGCCGACGTGCGCGGTGAGCATGCCCAGCACCGCCAGGCCGCGGGCGACGTCCACCCCGGTGATCCGCTGCATGGCGTCACGCTAGCGGGGCGCCGGGCGCCGCCGGGGCGTGACCTCCGCCGCATCGTCTCGCCCACCGGGATGCCGCGTACCGCCCACTGGAACGCAGTCCGGTGACCGGGCTACCGTCGGAGCGTGACCGACACGCACCAGGCCGACGTCTACACCCACGGCCACCACGACAGCGTGCTGCGCTCCCACCGGTGGCGCACCGCGGAGAACTCGGCGGCCTACCTGCTGCCGGCCCTGCAGCCCGGCCAGTCCCTGCTCGACGTGGGCTGCGGCCCCGGCACGGTGACCGTCGACCTCGCGTCGCGGGTCGCGCCCGGCGCCGTCGTCGGCCTCGACCGCTCGGAGCGGGTGCTCGAGATCGCCCGCGAGGAGGCGGCGAAGGCCGGCGCGGACAACGTGACCTTCCAGGTCGGCGACGCCTACGCGCTGCCGTTCCCGGACGCGTCCTTCGACGTCGTGCACGCGCACCAGGTGCTGCAGCACCTCACCGACCCGGTCGCCGCGCTGCGCGAGCTGCGCCGCGTGACCCGGCCCGGCGGCGTCGTCGCCGTGCGGGACGCGGACTACGCCGGGATGACCTGGTTCCCCGCGTCGCCGGTGCTCGACGAGTGGTCCGCGCTCTACCACGAGGTCACCCAGGCCAACGGCGCCGAGGCCGACGCCGGCCGCCGGCTGCACTCCTGGGCGCTCGCGGCCGGGTTCGACCCGGACGGCCTCGTCCCGACCGCCGGGGTGTGGAGCTACGCCTCGGACGAGGACCGCACCTGGTGGGCCGACCTGTGGGCCGAGCGCTGCGTCGCGTCGGACTTCGCCCGGCAGGCCGTCGAGCACGGGCTCGCCGACGAGGTGGGGCTCGAGCAGCTCGCCGCCGGCTGGCGCGAGTGGGGTACCCACCCGGACGGCTGGTTCGCGGTGCTGCACGGCGAGGTGCTCGCCCGGGTCTGACCTAGGGTGGGGCCGTGCGCATCGCCAGGTTCACCACCGGAGACGACCCCCGCTACGCCCTCGTGGAGGGGGAGCCGGGTCAGGAGCAGCTCGTCGTCATCAGCGGCGACCCGATCTACACCCCGGTGCAGCCCACCGGCGAGCGGATCCCGCTCGGCGACGGCGTCCGGCTGCTCGCCCCGGTGATCCCGCGGTCCAAGATCATCGGCGTCGGCCGGAACTACGTCGACCACGCCGCCGAGATGGGCAACGAGGTCCCGGCGTCGCCGCTGCTGTTCCTCAAGCCCAACACCGCCGTGGTCGGCCCGGACGACCCGATCGTGCTGCCGGACTGGACCGAGGAGGTCTCCTACGAGGCCGAGCTCGCCGTGGTCATCGGCAAGGTCACCAAGGACGTCTCGCCCGAGCACGCCCTGAGCAAGGTGTTCGGCTACACCGTCGCCAACGACGTCACCGCCCGCGACGCCCAGCGGTCCGACTCGCAGTGGACCCGCGCCAAGGGGTTCGACTCGTCCTGCCCGATCGGCCCCTGGGTCGTGCCGGGGCTGGAGGTCGACGACCTGGCCGTGCGGTCCCGGGTCAACGGCGAGGCGAAGCAGGACGGCCGGACGTCGCAGATGGTGTTCGACGTCGCGTACCTGATCTCGTACATCTCCGAGGTGTTCACGCTGCTGCCGGGCGACATCATCCTCACCGGCACCCCGGCGGGCGTCGGCCTGCTGGCCGAGCGGGACGTCGTCGAGGTCGAGGTCGAGGAGATCGGCACCCTGCGCAACCCGGTGCTGCGTCGGTCCTGACGTCGCGGGGCCCGAGCGCGGCGGGGGAGGCCCGCCGCGCTCGCTAGGGTGGAGCGCGTGAGTGCTGCTGCCCCCGCGACGCCGGTGCGCGTCCGCTTCTGCCCGTCCCCGACCGGTACGCCGCACGTCGGCCTGATCCGCACCGCCCTGTTCAACTGGGCGTACGCGCGGCACGTCGGCGGCACGTTCGTGTTCCGGATCGAGGACACCGACCCGGCGCGCGACTCCGAGGAGTCGTACCAGCAGCTGCTCGACGCGCTGCGCTGGCTCGGCCTGGACTGGGACGAGGGCGTCGAGGTCGGCGGCCCGCACGAGCCGTACCGGCAGTCGCAGCGCATGGACCTGTACGCCGACGTCGCGCGCCGGCTCGTCGAGGGCGGCTACGCCTACGAGTCGTTCACGACGCCGGAGGAGGTCGAGGCCCGGCACCGCGCCGCCGGCCGCGACCCCAAGCTCGGCTACGACGGCTTCGACCGGGACCTCACCGACCAGCAGAAGGCCGCGTACCGCGCCGAGGGCCGCGAGCCCGTGCTGCGCCTGCGGATGCCGGACGAGGACGTCACGTTCACCGACCTCGTCCGCGGCGACGTCACGTTCAAGGCCGGCTCGGTCCCGGACTTCGTGATCGTCCGCGGCAACGGGCACCCGCTCTACACGCTGGTGAACCCGGTCGACGACGCGCTCATGGGCATCACGCACGTCCTGCGCGGCGAGGACCTGCTGTCGTCCACCCCGCGCCAGGTGGTGCTGTACCGCGCGCTGCTCGAGATCGGCGTCGCCACCGTCCTGCCGGCGTTCGGCCACCTGCCGTACGTCATGGGCGAGGGCAACAAGAAGCTCTCCAAGCGCGACCCCGAGTCGAACCTGTTCCTGCACCGGGAGCGCGGCTTCACGCCCGAGGGGCTGCTGAACTACCTGTCGCTGCTCGGCTGGTCGATCGGCCCGGACCGGGACATCTTCTCGGTCGCCGAGCTGGTCGAGGCGTTCGACGTCGCCGACGTGAACCCGAACCCCGCGCGGTTCGACCTCAAGAAGGCCGAGGCCATCAACGCCGAGCACGTCCGGCTGCTCGCCCCCGACGACTTCCGCGACCGCCTGGTGCCGTACCTGCACCGCGCCGGCCTGGTGCCCGCCGACTCCTACGCGGATCTGTCGCCGGAGCACCGTGCGCTGCTCGACGCGGGGGCTCCGCTGATCCAGACGCGCGTCACCCTGCTCGGCGAGGCCGTCGGGATGCTCGGGTTCCTGTTCACGGCCGACGACGCGCTCGTGGTCGAGGACGACGCCCGCGGCGCGCTCAAGGACACCGCCGCCCAGGTGCTCGACGCGGCCACCGAGGCGCTGTCGGCGCTGCCCGAGGACGGGTTCACCACCGACGCCGTCCAGGACGCCCTGCAGGCCGCGCTGGTCGACGGGCTCGGGATCAAGCCGCGGTTCGCGTTCACGCCGCTGCGCGTGGCCGTGTCCGGGCGCCGGGTGTCGCCGCCGCTGTTCGAGTCGCTGGAGATCCTGGGGCGGGACTCGACGCTCGCCCGGATCGCCGCGCTGCGCGCGTCGCTGTGACGGCCGCGGCTGCGGGGCCGGCGGGGGAGCGCGCCGTCGACGGGGTGCTGTTCGACGTCGACGACACGCTGGTCGACACGCACGGGGCGTTCGCCGCGGCCCTGGCCGCCGTGTCCCGGGAGTGGCTGCCGGGGCTCGACCCGGCGCGGGACGCAGAGGTGCTCGACCACTGGCGGGCCGACGCGCACGGCCGGTACCGCCGGTACACCCGCGGCGAGGTGTCCTACCGCGAGCAGCGGATGGGCCGGGCCAACGACCTGCACGCGGCCTTCGGCGGGCCCGTCCTGGACGACGCCGCGTACGACCGGTGGAACACGCTGTTCGAGGACCGGTTCACCGGCTCGTGGGCCGCGCACGACGACGCCGCCGACGTGGTGCGCGGGCTGCTCGACGCGGGGATCAAGGTCGGCGCGCTGACCAACGCCGCGACCGAGTACCAGGTGCGCAAGCTCACCCGCGCGGGCCTCGCCGACGACGTGCCGCTGCTGGTCGGCGTCGACACCCTCGGGTTCGGCAAGCCCGACCCGCGGGTGTTCGCCGAGGCGTGCCGCCGGCTGGGGACCTCGCCGGGGCGGACGGCCTACGTCGGGGACGAGCTCGACGTCGACGCGCGCGCCGCGGTGGCGGCCGGGCTGCGCGGCGTGTGGCTCGCGCGGCCGCAGCTCGGGGCGAAGCACGCCAACGACACCGAGGCGCTGCCGACGGACGTCGTGATCACGTCGCTCGCGGAGCTGCCGGGGGTCCTGGGGCTCTGACCGGACCCGCTCGCGACGCCTGTGACGCGCGTCGCGAGCGGCCGGTTTGGAGCAGGCCCGTTCCTCCGGTAATGTTCTCGGTCGGCACGGCGTCCAGAACGCCGGTCCTCCAACCCGCTCCCTCAGGCGCCCCGTGCGCCGGTCGGCGCTGGCTGCGAGGCCGGAGGAATGGCCGGAAGTGCCATTGGGGTATGGTGTAATTGGCAGCACGAGTGATTCTGGTTCACTTAGTCTAGGTTCGAGTCCTGGTACCCCAGCAAGGTTTCGCAGAACGGCCCGGAAAGGCCGATTTGAAGAGGCCGAGCAGGATGCAGTACAGTAAGACCCGGTCAAGCCGCCCCGGCGGTGAGATCAACTAGGCCCCCATCGTCTAGTGGCCTAGGACGCCGCCCTCTCACGGCGGTAACAGGGGTTCGAATCCCCTTGGGGGTACATCAGGAAAGGCCGGTCGCCAGCAGGCGGCCGGCCTTTCTGCTGTCCGCGGGGAGGCTCGGCCCGCGAGGTCGAGCGATCTCCGCGAGGTCGAGCGTTTTCGGCGAGGTCGAGGGCTTCCGGGGGGGGGTCGGCGGGGCAAGCCCTCGACCTCGGGCGCGGCGGGCGGCCGCGGCGGGCGGGCGCGGCGGGCGGGCGGGCGCGGCGG
>NZ_JBYTEP010000019.1:36329-65115 GCF_058792015.1 Cellulomonas sp. EB106-03-03-XG116 | reverse complement strand
ACGGCCTTCGTCGGCAGCGTCAGAGGTGTAGAAGAGACAGGCCCGGTGCCGGTGCGCGGGCGCCGGGGTCGCGCGCCGCGCTCGCCCCGGGGTCGGGCGCGGGCGGCGGTGCGGCGTTCGCGCTCGGGCTGCTCGGTGCCCGGCTCGTGGACGGGGCGTCCTGGGTCGCCGACGCCGTCGACCTGCCGGGCCGGGCCGCCGAGGTGGACCTGGTGCTGACCGGCACGTCCGTCCTCGACGCCACGGCGCTGGAGCACGGCGTCGTCGGGGTCGCCGCGCGCGCCGCGCTGCCGCTCGGGGTGCCCGCGGTCGCGGTGGCGGCGCACCTGCGCACCGGCCGCCGCGACTGGGGCGCCGCCGGCCTCGCGGCGGGGTTCGGCGTCGTCGAGCACCCGGGGGACGAGGACGCGTGGCGCCGGGACCCGTCGGCCGCGCTGCGGGCCCGGCTCCCGCGCATCGCGCGCACCTGGTCGCGCTGACCCGCCGGACGCCGGGCAGCGGCACCGCGCGGCGTGCAGGTCCTGTGCGCGTCCCGCGGCCCGACGCGCCCGCGGGCGTACATTGGGGAACAGATCACGCGGGAGTGCGGTTGTGCTCGACGTGACCGTCCCGCGGCACGCGCCCCGCGCGCGGCCGCGACCGATCCGAGACACCGTCAGGAGACAGCAATGAGCGAGACCACCGAGACCGCGACGCACGGCGTCGACCTCACCGACGTCGCGGCCGAGAAGGTCCGCAGCCTGCTCGAGCAGGAGGGGCGCGACGACCTGCGCCTGCGCATCGCGGTCCAGCCGGGCGGGTGCTCGGGCCTGATCTACCAGCTCTACTTCGACGAGCGCGTGCTCGACGGCGACGCGCTGCGCGACTTCGACGGCGTCGAGGTCGTCGTGGACCGGATGAGCGTGCCCTACCTCGAGGGCGCGACCATCGACTTCGCGGACACGATCGAGAAGCAGGGCTTCACGATCGACAACCCGAACGCGGGCTCGTCCTGCGCGTGCGGCGGCTCGTTCAGCTGACCCGCACCGCCTGACGCCCCGAGGGCCCCGGACCGCACGGTCCGGGGCCCTCGTGCGTCCGGGCCCTCGTGCGTCCCGGGGCCGTCCCTCGTCGAGTGGATCCCCTCGCACGGGCGCGCCCCGGCGTGCCGGTACGAGTGGATCCATCCGCCCCGGTGCGGGCCGGCTCGCCCGGCCCCGACCCCGGCACCGGCCGGCCGTGGTCAGAGGTCGGTGAGGCCCGCGTCGCGGCGGATGGCCGACACGACGCCCGGCAGCACGGCGCAGAACCGGTCGACGTCCGCGGCGGCGGTGCCGACGGGCAGCGACAGCCGCACGTTCCCCTGCGTCAGCGCGCCCATCGCGGCGAGCACGTGGCTGGGCTCCTCCGTGGCCGAGGTGCACGCCGACCCGGACGCCACGGCGAACCCGGCCCGGTCGAGCGCCGTGACGACGGCCTCGCCGTCGACGTACAGGCAGGAGAACGTCAGCACGTGCGGCAGCCGCCCGTCCGCCGGCCCGGCGACGTCGACCTCCGGCACCTCCGCGGCCACCCGGGCCCGGACCCGCTCGACCAGCGCGTGCCGCGGGTCGGGCCCGGCGGCGACCCCGGCCGCCGCGGCCTGCAGCGCGACGGCGGCCGCCAGGGCCGCGGGGACGGACACGCCGCCGGGGAACCAGCGGTCCTCGTCGCCGGCGCCGGCGGGCGGCACCGGGGAGCGGCGCACCCCGGCGCGGGCCGCGAGCACGGCCACCCCGGGCAGGGCGCCGACGTCGCCGGGGTCGAGCGTCAGCAGGTCCCACTCCGGCCCGACGGGGACGTGCCCGAACGAGGAGCCGGCGTCGACCAGCAACGGGACCCCCGCGGCCCGCGCGGCGGCGTGCGCCGCGGGGACGGGCTGGAGCGCGCCGACCTCGCCGTTCGCGTGCTGCACCGCCGCCAGCGCCACGCCCGGGCGCGCCACGGCGTCGCCGAACGCGCCCGGGTCGAGGCGGCCGTGGCGGTCGACGGGTGCCGTGACGAGCGCGCCGGCGGCCTCCGCCGCGTCGAGCACCGCCCGGCGCTCGACCGCCGACGCGACCACCGTCGGCCCGACCCGCCGGCGACCCCGCGCGACCGTCAGCACCGCGCCGTGCAGCGCCGCGGTGTGCGAGGGCGCGAGGACGACCTCCTCGGTCCGCGCCCCCACGAGCGCCGCGACCGCCTCCCGGGCGCCGTCGAGCAGCGCGCGGGCGCGCCGCCCCTCGGTGTGCAGCCGGCGCGGGTCCGACCAGCCCTCGTCGAGCGCGGCGAGGAACGCCTCGCGCGCGGCAGGCAGCACGGGCGCGCGGCCGCCGGCGTCCAGGACGACGCGGCGGGCGGCGGCGGGGGAGTCGGTCACCCGGGCACGCTACCGGCCGCCGCGGCACGCCCGGTCGGGGCCGCGGACCCGCAGGCGACGCACGGGCCGGTCAGGGACGTGATCCAGATGACACTGCGTCACAAACTGGCGTCCGCGGGCGGTTCCGAGGCAACGACAAGCCGACCAGCGCGCTACGCTGCACGGGATCGAGGACATAGGTCCTAGGTGACTTCCCTGTCGGGCGACGCACGGTGCGGTGTCGTGCGCGACGGGGACCGACGTGGAAGGCCCCCGGTGCGCTCGCAGACCCCCCGCCGCCCCTGGCGGACCCGACTGGCCGTCGCGGGCGCCGCGACGACCGTCGCCCTGGCGCTCGCCGGATGCTCGCCCGAGGCCCAGCGAGGCTGGCTGCCCGGCGACTCCGACAACGAGATCACGAACCAGACCGGACGGATCACGAACCTCTGGGTCGGCTCCTGGGTGGCCGCCCTGCTGGTCGGCATCCTGGTCTGGGGCCTGATCCTCTGGTGCGTCACGGTGTACCGGAAGCGCAAGGACGACGACCAGCTCCCCGTGCAGCTGCGGTACCACGTGCCGCTCGAGATCATGTACGTGGTCCTGCCGATCATCATGGTCGGCGTGCTGTTCTACTACACGGCGCGCGACATGACGGAGATCCAGGACACCAGCGCCGAGCCGGACGTCACCGTCCAGGTGATCGGCAAGCAGTGGAGCTGGGACTTCAACTACGTCGACGACGACGTGTACGACACGGGCCAGCACGCCCAGGAGGTCGGCGCGACCGGCGTCCTCGCGGACCAGCCGACGCTGTACCTGCCGGTGGGCGAGCGGGTCGAGTTCGTGCTCGACTCCCGCGACGTCATCCACTCGTTCTGGGTGCCCGCCTTCCTCTACAAGCAGGACATGATCCCGGGGCGCACCAACACGTTCCAGGTCGTCCCGCAGGTCGAGGGCGAGTACGTCGGCAAGTGCGCCGAGCTCTGCGGCGAGGAGCACTCGTCGATGCTGTTCAACGTGAAGGTCGTGTCGCGCGAGGAGTACGACGCGCACATCGACGAGCTGCGGGACGCCGGCCAGGACGGCCAGCTCGGGCTCGACTACAGCCGCCTGCAGGACGTCCGCTCCGACTCCTCCGACACTCCCGAGGAGAACTGATGGCCGCCACCGTCGAGGCCGTGCCGGGGCTCGCCCCCCGCCGCCAGACCCTGGGCCGCACGATCGTCAAGTGGGTCACGTCGACCGACCACAAGACGATCGGCTACATGTACCTGATCACCGCGTTCGTGTGGTTCGCGGTCGGCGGCATCATGGCGCTGCTGATCCGCGCCGAGCTGTTCGAGCCCGGCATCCAGATCGTGCAGAGCAAGGAGCAGTACAACCAGCTCTTCACGATGCACGGCACGATCATGCTGCTGCTGTTCGCGACGCCGCTGTTCGCGGCCTTCGCGAACATCATCATGCCGCTGCAGATCGGCGCCCCCGACGTCGCGTTCCCGCGGCTCAACGCGTTCTCGTACTGGCTGTACCTGTTCGGCGGCCTGATCGCCGCGGGCGGCTTCCTCACCCCGCAGGGCGCGGCGTCGTTCGGCTGGTTCGCGTACGCGCCGCTGTCGAACTCCGTGTACTCGCCGGGCGCCGGCGGCGACCTGTGGGTGTTCGGCCTCGCGCTGACCGGCTTCGGCACGATCCTCGGTGCGGTCAACTTCATCACCACGATCGTCACCATGCGCGCCCCGGGCATGACCATGTTCCGGATGCCGATCTTCACCTGGAACACGCTCGTCACGAGCCTGCTGGTGCTGATGGCGTTCCCGCCGCTGGCCGCCGCGCTGTTCGCGCTGGGTGCCGACCGCCGCCTCGGCGCGCAGGTCTTCAACCCCGAGAACGGCGGCGCCATCCTCTGGCAGCACCTGTTCTGGTTCTTCGGGCACCCCGAGGTCTACATCATCGCCCTGCCGTTCTTCGGCATCGCGACCGAGATCCTCCCGGTGTTCAGCCGCAAGCCGGTGTTCGGCTACAAGGGCCTCGTCTACGCGACGATCGCGATCGCGGCCCTGTCCGTCACCGTGTGGGCGCACCACATGTACGTGACCGGCGCGGTCCTGCTGCCGTTCTTCGCGCTGATGACGATGCTCATCGCGGTGCCGACAGGCGTGAAGTTCTTCAACTGGATCGGCACGATGTGGCGCGGCAAGCTCACGTTCGAGACGCCGATGCTCTGGACGATCGGCTTCCTGACGACCTTCCTGTTCGGTGGCCTGACCGGCATCATCCTGTCCAGCCCGGCCCTCGACTTCCAGGTCTCGGACACGTACTTCGTCGTCGCGCACTTCCACTACGTGGTGTTCGGCACCGTCGTGTTCATGATGTTCGGCGGCATGTACTACTGGTGGCCCAAGTTCACCGGCCGCATGCTGAACGAGCGCCTGGGCAAGGTGCACTTCTGGCTGCTGTTCATCGGCTTCCACATGACGTTCCTCATCCAGCACTGGCTGGGCGTGGTCGGCATGCCCCGCCGGTACGCGGACTACTCGCCCGAGGACGGGTTCACCTGGATGAACCAGCTCTCGACGATCGGCTCGATGATCCTCGCGATCTCGACGCTGCCGTTCCTGTGGAACGTCTACATCACCTGGCGCCGCGCGCCGAAGGTCACCGTCGACGACCCGTGGGGCTACGGCCAGTCGCTCGAGTGGGCCACGTCCTGCCCGCCGCCGCGGCACAACTTCACGTCGCTGCCGCGCATCCGGTCCGAGCGCCCCGCGTTCGACCTGCACCACCCCGAGGTGGCGGCCATGGACCACGTCGAGCCCGAGCCCGGGTTCTTCGACTGGGAGGCCGAGCGCACGGGCGAGCAGAGCGTCGCCCGCGACCGCGCCGACCACGGCGGCGGCCAGGAGGAGCAGTCCAGCGCGACCATCGTGGACGACCGTCCGCGGAGCACCGACGACGAGGAGGGCCGGGACAGGTGAGCAGGCTCGACGAGTTCGGCGGCGCGAGGCCGTCGGTGTCCGGCGGCGAGCGGCCGCGGCACGCCATGAAGGTGGAGCCCTACCTGTTCCTGGGCGGGATCCTGTTCTTCATCCCGATCGGCCTGATCTACGCGTGGTGGAGCGGCGGCGAGCCCGTGGGCACCGTCGGCATCCCGCTGGTCGGCGGCCTGGTGGGCATGATCGGCGGCTACCTGCTGCTGCTCTCCCGCCGGATCGACGCCCGCCCGGAGGACGACCCGGAGGCGCTCATCGCGGAGGGCGCCGGCGACCAGGGCGTGTTCAGCCCGTGGAGCTGGTGGCCCATCACGATCGCCTTCGCCGGCGCGCTGGTGTTCCTCGGCATGGCGATCGGCTGGTGGCTGCTGTACATCGGTGGTGCGCTCGGCATCATCGGCCTGGTCGGGTGGATCTTCGAGTTCTCCCGCGGTCAGCACGCGCACTGACGCACCGCACGGCACGACGGGCCGGGCACCCCACGGGGTGCCCGGCCCTTTCGGCGTCCGCCAGGACGTCGCCGGTGCCCGCTGCGGGCACGAGAGAGGCCGGCCCGCCCCGGAGGGCGGACCGGCCTCGCGCAGCCGTCAGAGGGCGCTCAGAGCGACGGGACGATCAGGCCCGAGGTCTGGGAGCGCGCGCGGGCGAACCGCTCGCCGGCGTCCGCCCAGTTGACGATGTTCCACCACGCCTTGACGTAGTCCGCCTTGACGTTGACGTAGTCGAGGTAGAACGCGTGCTCCCACATGTCGAGCACGACGATCGGCACGATGCCCAGCGGGATGTTGCCCTGCTGGTCGTACAGCTGCACGATCACGAGCTTCTCGCCCAGGGAGTCCCAGGCGAGGATCGACCAGCCGGAGCCCATGATGGTCGTGGCGTTGGCCGTGAAGTGCGCCTGGAACTTGTCGAACGAGCCGAAGAACTCGTCGATCGCCGCGGCGAGCTCGCCGACCGGCTTGTCGCCGCCGTCGGGGGAGAGGTTCTCCCAGAACACCGAGTGGTTCACGTGGCCGCCGAGGTTGAAGGCCAGGGTCTTCTCCAGGCCGGCCACGGCGGCGAAGTCGCCGGACTCCCGGGCTCCCGCCAGCTTCTCCAGCGTCGTGTTGGCGCCGGCCACGTACGTCGCGTGGTGCTTGTCGTGGTGCAGCTCCATGATGCGGCCGGAGATGTGCGGCTCGAGCGCCGCGTAGTCGTAGGGCAGGTCCGGAAGGGTGTAGTCAGCCATCAGTGCCTCTCCTGCTCGGGCCGCGGCTTCGGTTCGCCGCGGCGGCGTCTTCGCAGTCGGTGCGCCCCGCCGTCGGGCGGGCGCACCTCCTCTGTCGTACCACGACCGGGCGGTGCCCGGCCTCCCGGGCCGGGATCCGGCTCGGTGGTGCGACGGGTCCGGCGACCTGCGGGGACGACGACGCCCGGGCCGCTCCGGCGGTGAGCCGGTGCGACCCGGGCGGGGTCGTCCTGTCGATCGCCTCGCCCACCCGGTGCAACGACCGGGCCGACGGGATGATTCCCCAGGTCAGCGCCTGTTTCAGCGGCGCTGGGTGCCCTGGGTGCCCTCGGTGTCCTCGGGCTCCGGGGCGAGGTGCCGGCTGCCGGACGCGCCGGCGGTCAGCTCCTCGCGCTGCTCGTCGTGCGCGAGCGGCAGGGCGTCGTGGCCGCCGTGCGACTGGGCCGCCGCGAGCTCGGCCGGGGTGACGGGCTCGACCCGGTCCTCGTAGAAGACCTTCGAGAGCCGACGTCGCGCGGCGTCGATCCGGTAGCCCTTGCGGCGCACGCCGCGCGAGTCCTCGGCCGGCTCGATCTCGAGCGGGCGACGGGGCTCGTGCTGCACGCGGAGCCAGCGCTCGTGGGCGTCGAGGGGCTTGTGCACCTCGATGTACTCGCCGGACGCGAACCGGACGATGCGCCCGGTCTCGTGGCCGTGCAGGACCAGCTCGCGGTCCTTGCGCTGCAGCGCCAGGCAGATGCGCTTCGTGATCCAGAACGCCAGCGGCGGGGCCACGAAGAACAGCACCCGGAACGTCCACGTGATGTCGTTGATCGACAGGTGGAAGTGGGTCGCGATGAGGTCGTTCGACCCGGCGAGGACCAGGATCATGAACGCCGTCAGGAAGGCGACGCCGAACGCGGTGCGGAACGGCGCGTTGCGCGGGCGGTCGAGCACGTGGTGCTCGCGCTTGTCGCCGGTCGCGAACGCCTCGATGAACGGCCACAGGGCCAGCACCGTGAACAGCAGGCCGGGGATGACCACGCCGGGGACGAGGATGTTCATCGAGACCGTGTACTGGCCGATGACGAACTCCCAGCCCGGCATCAGGCGCAGGCCGCCCTCCAGGAACAGCATGTACCAGTCGGGCTGCGCGCCCGCGGACACGACGCCCGGGTCGAACGGGCCGTAGTTCCACACCGGGTTGATCGTCAGGGTCGCCGCCATGAGGGCGATGACCGCGAACACCACGAAGAAGAAGCCGCCGGCCTTGGCCACGTACACCGGGAACAGCGGGTAGCCGACGACGTTCTTGTCGGTGCGGCCCGAGCCGGGGTACTGGGTGTGCTTGTGCAGCACGACCATGAGCAGGTGCAGGCCGATCAGCGCGAGGATCAGCGCCGGGATCAGCAGGATGTGCACCGTGAACAGGCGGGGGATCAGCTCCGTGCCCGGGAACTCGCCGCCGAACAGCGCGAACGAGATGTACGAGCCGAGGATCGGGATCGCGCGGGCCACGCCGTCGGCGATGCGCAGGCCGTTGCCGGACAGCACGTCGTCGGGGAGCGAGTAGCCGGAGAAGCCGGCCAGCAGGCCGAGGATCATCAGCGTGAAGCCGACGAGCCAGTTGAGCTCGCGCGGCTTGCGGAAGGCGCCCGTGAAGAACACGCGCATCATGTGCGTCACGATCGACGCCATGAAGATCAGCGCGGCCCAGTGGTGGATCTGCCGCATGAGCAGGCCGCCGCGGACCTCGAACGACAGCCGCAGGGTCGAGGCGAACGCCTCGGACATCTGCACGCCGTCCATCGCGGCCCAGGGGCCGTGGTAGTGCACCTCGGTCATGGAGGGCACGAAGAACATCGTGAGGAACGTGCCCGAGATGAGCAGCACCACGAAGGAGTAGAGCGCGATCTCACCCAGGAGGAACGACCAGTGGTCGGGGAAGATCTTGCGCGCGAACTCCTTGACGGCGTTGCCGACGCCGGTGCGCTGGTCCAGGTAGTCCGCGGTCGCCGCGGCGGCGCGCGTGGTGCGCGTCGGCGGTGCCGGGGGAGAGTCGACGGTGCTCACGTGAGGCGCTCCCAGAAGGACGGGCCGATGGGGGAGTCGAACCCGTGCTGCGCGACGAGGTAGCCCTCGTCGTCCACGGTGATCGGCAGCTGGGGCAGCGGGCGGTGCGCGGGGCCGAAGACCACCTTGGCGCCGTCGGCGGCGTCGAAGGTCGACTGGTGGCACGGGCACAGGATGTGGTGCGTCTGCTGCTCGTAGAGGGCGACGGGGCACCCGACGTGGGTGCAGATCTTCGAGAAGGCCAGGATGCCGTCGTAGCTCCAGCCCTCGCCCTGCTCGGACTTGATGTCGCGCGGGTCCATGCGGACCATCAGCACGACGGCCTTGGCCTTCTCGTTGAGCGGGTGCTCGGTCTCCTCGAGGCCCTCGGGGATGACGTGGAAGGCCGAGCCGATGGTGACGTCGGACGCCTTGATCGGGCGGCCGGACGGGTCGATCGTCAGGCGGGTGCCGCGGCGCCACATCGTCCGCTTGGACTGCGAGACGTCCCAGCCGCCGCCGAGGTTGCCGACGAGCGGCACGGCGATCGCCAGCGGGAACAGCGCCAGCGAGGTGACCATCGCGCCCTTCAGCACGCCGCGGCGGCCGATGGACGAGTCCTTGGCGCCCTCGCGCAGGGCCTCGACGGCCTTGACGCGGACGGACTCGGACGACGCGGTGGGGTGCCGGTCCTCCGCGCGCTCGTGGTCGTTCATGAGCGCCTTGGCCCAGTGCACGGCGGCGAGGCCGATGCCGGCCAGGCCGAGGAACAGGCCCAGGCCGAGCAGGAGGTTCGACAGCCGCATGGTGCCGACGGTCTCGCCCGGGGGCACCAGCGCGTACGCGACGACCGCGCCGATGGTGCCGAGGATCGAGATCGTGAAGAGGACGACGACCTGCCGCTCGGCGCGCTTCTGCGCCTTCGGGTCGGTGTCGCCCACGCGGGCGCGGTGCTCGTGCAGGCCCGGGTCGTCGAACCGCTCGGGCGGGGTGCCGTCGCCGCGCGTCGTGACGTCGGTGGACGGGTCGTGGTGCGTGCTCACGAGGACTTGGCTCCGATCCAGACCGAGGCGCCGATCAGCAGGCCGATCCCGATGACCCAGGCCCACAGGCCCTCGCCGACCGGGCCCAGCGAACCGAGGGTGAGGCCGCCGGGCGACCCGTCGCGCTGCTCGTCGAGGTAGGCGATGATGTCGCGCTTCTCGTCCGGGGTGATGTTGGCGTCGTTGAAGACCGGCATCGACTGCGGGCCGGTCAGCATCGCCTCGTAGATGTGCGTGGGGGACGTCTCGGTGAGCGCGGGCGCCCACTTGCCCTGCGACAGGGCGCCGCCGGCGCCGACCGCGTTGTGGCACATGGCGCAGTTCGTGCGGAACAGGGCCATGCCGTTGGCGGCGTCGCCCTTGCTCGGGTCGACCTGCTCCTCCGACGGGATCGCCGGGCCGGCGCCCAGGGACGCGACGTACGCCGCGAGCTGCGCGATCTGCTCGTCGTCGAACTGGACCGGCTTGGCCTGGATCTGCGCGCCGTTCATCTGCGCGGGCATGCGACCGGTGCCGACCTGGAAGTCGACCGCGGCGGCACCCACGCCGATGAGGGACGGGCCGCCGGCGCCGCCGTCGACGGCCTCCCGGCCCTCGGCGGAGACGCCGTGGCAGGTGGCGCAGTTGGCCTGGAACAGCTTCTGACCGGCGGCGACGTCGCTCTCGCTGGCCGCAGCCTGCGCCGCGTCGGCGCTGGCGGGCTGGGCGATCGCGTACACCGCTCCGGTCAGCAGCAGCGCCAGCAGGAGCAGCACGACCGGCGCTGACCGGTGGTGCCTGCGGGCGGCGAGTGCCTTCACGGATGGATCCTCGTCTCGGGCGTGCGGGGGGCTCTACGGGGGGACTGCGGGTGGTGCGGGCTGGTCACTTGATGAGGTAGATGGTCGCGAACAGCGCGATCCACACCACGTCGACGAAGTGCCAGTAGTAGGAGGTCACGATGGCGGTGGTCGCCTCGTGGTGGCCGAACCGCTTCGAGGTGAACGAGCGGCCCAGCAGGAACAGGAAGGCGATGAGGCCGCCGACCACGTGCAGGCCGTGGAAGCCGGTGGTCAGGTAGAACACCGAGCCGTACGGGCTGGAGGAGATGGTGAGGCCCTCGTGCACGAGCTCGGCGTACTCGAAGACCTGCCCGCCGATGAAGAAGGCGCCCATGATGTAGGTGAGCGTCATCCACTCGTTCATGCCCCAGCCGCGCACGTTGAGGAGCGAGCCGGAGCGGACCGGCTGGAACCGCTCGGCGGCCCAGACGCCCATCTGGCAGGTGACCGACGACAGCAGCAGCACCGTCGTGTTGATCGCCGCGAACGTGACGTTGAGCTTCTCCGTCTGGAGCGCCCACTCCTCCGGCACCGTCGCGCGGAGGGTGAAGTACATGGCGAACAGGCCCGCGAAGAACATGAGCTCCGAGGCCAGCCACACGATCGTCCCGACCGACACGGGGTTCGGTCGGTTGACGCTCACGTGGGGAGCGGAGGCGGGGGCAGCCGTTGCGGTCGTCACGCCTGTCAGTATGGCTTATCGCCGCTGTGCGTGGGTCCTTAGTCCCCGTACGTCGCCGAGGTTTCTGTCACATCGTCACCTCGTTCCGCGGGTTCGCGGGCAGGTCGGAGCGTCGCGACCGGCGTGTCGGTGCTCGTGCCAAGATGCAGGGCAGGGACGCGCGCGACACGTCCCCCCGCACGAGCGAAGGACCACCATGGCCGCTGACGCCACCCCCGCCGCGCCCGCCGAGGGGCCGCGCATCCTGCTCTACAGCGACGACGTCGACACGCGCGCGCAGGTGCGCCTGGGCGTCGGCCGCCGGCTCGGCCGCGGCGAGCCCGACATCCGGTGGGCCGAGGTCGCCACGCCGGAGGCCGCGCTGCAGCAGGCGGAGGCCGGCGGGTACGACCTGTTCGTGTTCGACGGCGAGGCCGCCAAGGTCGGCGGCATGGCCCTCGCGCGCCAGGTCAAGGACGAGGTGTTCCGCTGCCCGCCCGTGCTGGTGCTGACCGGCCGGCCGCAGGACGCGTGGCTCGCCGCCTGGTCCGACGCGGACGGCGTGGTCTCCCAGCCCCTCGACCCGGTCGAGCTGCACGACGCCGTCGTGGGCCTGCTCGCCCGGACCCCCGCGGCATGACCGAGCAGGTCACCTGGTCCGACCTGCTCACCACGCTCGTCGAGGGCCGCGACCTCGACGAGGCCCAGACGGCGTGGGCGATGGACGAGATCATGTCCGGCTCGGCCTCCCCGGCCCGCGTGGCCGGCTTCCTCACCGCGCTGCGTGCCAAGGGGGAGACGGTCGCCGAGCTGACGGCGCTGGCCGACACGATGCTCGCGCACGCGCTGCGGTTCGAGGTGCCGGGGCGGGCGGTCGACATCGTCGGCACCGGCGGCGACCGGGCGCACACCGTCAACGTGTCCACCATGGCGTCGGTCGTCGTCGCGGGCACCGGCGTGCGCGTCGTCAAGCACGGCAACCGGGCCGCGTCGTCCTCCTCCGGGTCGGCCGACGTCCTCGAGGCGCTGGGCATCCGGCTCGACCAGACCCCCGAGCGCGTCGCGCAGCTCGCGTCCGAGGTCGGCATCACGTTCTGCTTCGCCCTGACCTTCCACCCCGCGATGCGGCACGTGGCGGTCGCGCGGCGGGACCTCGGCATCAAGACGGTGTTCAACTTCCTCGGCCCGCTCACCAACCCCGCGCAGCCGGCCGCCGCCGCCATCGGCGTCGCGGACGCGCGCATGGCGGGCCTCGTCGCGGGCGTGCTCGCGCGGCGCGGCACCGAGGCGCTGGTGTTCCGCGGCGACGACGGCCTCGACGAGCTCGCGCCGACCGGGACGTCGCACGTGTGGCACGTGACCGGCGGCGCGGTGACCGAGCACGTCCTCGACCCGGTGGCCGACCTCGGGCTCGCGCCGGTCACGGTCGCGGACCTGCGGGGCGCCGACGCGGCGTTCAACGCCGGCGTGGCGCGGGACGTGCTCGCGGGCGAGGCGGTCGCGTCGCGGGAGACCGTGCTGCTCAACGCCGCGGCGGCGCTGGTCGCCGACGGCAGCCTGCCCGGGACCGGCGCGGACGGGGGCGACCTCGTCGCGCGGCTGCGCGCGGGGCTGTCGCACGCGGCGGCGGCCGTGGACTCGGGCGCGGCGGCGGAGGTCCTGGAGCGCTGGCGCGCGGCTTCGGCCTGACCCGACCGGACGCGCCCGCCTGCGGCGGCCTGCCAGCGGCGGCCTGCCCCGCGCCCGTCGCGGGCCGGCGGGACGTGGCGGCGCGGGTCGGGGCGGTAACGTGCCTGCATGACCTCGGGGTTCGACTCGCTCGACGCGCGGCAACGTGCACTCGTCGAGGGCTGGCTCCCCGGGGCCGAGGTCGAGGCGCACCTCGGGTGGGGCCTGATCGCCACGACGGTCCTGCGGGTGCGGGCCGCCGGCGGCGGGCTGTGCGTCGTCAAGGCGGGCGGGCCGTCCGACCACCACATCGCGCGGGAGATCCGGGCGCACCTGTCCTGGCTCGCGCCCTGGGTGCGCGCGGGCAGGGCGCCGGAGCTGCTGCACCACGACGCGGACGCCCGGGTGTTGGTGACCCGGTGGCTTCCCGGCCGGCTCGTGCTGGACGACCCCGCTGCGGACGACCCGGAGGTCTACGCCCAGGCGGGGCGGTTGCTCGCCCAGCTGCACGCGGTCGAGGCGCGGCGGGACGACGGGTACGAGGCGCGCGAGAACGCGCGGATGCGGCGCTGGCTCGGCTCCGCGCACCGGATCGCCGCGGCGGACGCCGCCCGGCTGACGGCGATGGTCGACGGCTGGCCGGAGCCGCCGGCGTCGCTCGTCCCGACGCACGGCGACTGGCAGCCGCGCAACTGGCTCGTGCACGACGGCGAGGTCCGCGCGATCGACCTGGGTCGCGCCGACCTGCGGCCCGCCGCGACCGACCTGGCGCGGCTCGCGGCGCGGGACTTCCGCCGTGACCCCGCGCTGGAGGCGGCGTTCCTCGACGGCTACGGCGGCGATCCGCGCGACCCCGGCGCCTGGGAGCGGACCCGGGTGCGGGAGGCGGTGGCCACGGCGGCGTGGGCGCACCAGGTCGGGGACGAGGCGTTCGAGCGCGAGGGCCTGTCCCTGGTCGCGGAGGTCCTCACCGCGGCGTGACGGCCCGCCCGCCGGGTGGGCACGGCTCGGCCCCGGCGCCCCGTCGGGGGCCCCGCCGCAGCGGTGTGCGCGGTGCCGCGTACCGCCGACGGGGTAGCCGGCGCGTCGAGCGAGCAGCCGCCGGCTGCTCGCTCGGAGCGTCCGCCACCCGCTCGGCGTCGGGCCGCCGCCCGGGCGGTCAGTCCTCGATGCCGAGGGCGAAGGCCTGCTCGAGGTCGTGCTGCGAGTAGGTGCGGAACGCGATGAACGTCTGCGTGCGGACGACGCCGTCCACCTTGCTGACCTTGTCCGCGATGATGTCGGCGAGCTCCTCGTGCTCGCGGACGCGCACCATGGCGATGAGGTCGACGCCGCCGGTGACGGAGTAGACCTCGCTCACGCCCGGGATGTTGGCGATGGCGGCGGCGGCCTCGGGGATGCGGTCGGCGTCGGTGTCGATGTGCACGATGGCGGTCAGCATGACGCCATCATGCCGCGCCGGCGGCCCCCTCGGCGGGGTCCTCGGGCCCGTGCGTCGCGGCGCCGGTCCGGCGGGGCGCGTGCAGGTCGGCCGCGCGGGCGAGCCCGGGGACGTCGCGGAGGTCCGGGCGGGCCCCGACCCCCGGGACCCCGGCCGCCCCGACCTCGGCCGTCCGCGCGACCCCGGGCCCCGTGCCGAGCCCGGAGATCCCCCCGACCCCGGGCCCCGCGCCGAGCCCCGAGGCGCCGCCGAGGCCGAACCCCGCGCCCACCTCGGCGGCCTCGGCGGTGAACCGGGCGTCGCGCTCCGCCCACCCCGGCGCCGCCGCGCCGTCCACCTCGGCCACCGCGTCCACCGCCTCGCCCAGCGCGGCGGCGGCCTCCCGCCCGGCCGCGACGGCGTCGGCGGGGTCGGTCCGCGCCTGCGCCGAGCGGACCGGGTAGGCCCACGGCTCGCTCACGCTCACGATCCGCACGCCGGGGCGGCCGAGCCACGCGAGCACGAGGTCGGCCTCCTCGGGGTGGCCGGCCGGCGCCGGGACCACCGGGGGAGCGACGTGCTCGCCGGTCACCCGGAGCGACTCGACGGCGGGCATCGGGTCGCTGCCCCGCGGCACGAGCGCGGTCCCGGCCAGCCGCCCGTGCCGGACGAGCACGACCTCCCAGCCGCCGGAGTCGGTGCGGCGGGCGGCGACGAGCTCCGCGCACGCCGCGAGCGGCGCCAGGCGCTGGGAACGGGCGGAGCCGCGCAGGAACGCCGCGAGCCGGTCGCGGACCGTGACGGCCTCCTCGAACCGCTCCCGGCCGACGAGGGCGTCGATCCGGGCGGTGTGCGCGCCGACGACTGCCGCCGGGTCGGCCAGCATCGCGTCGCGGACGGCCGCGACGGTCTCCGCGTACTCCGCGGCGGCCTCCGGGCGGACGCACGGCGCGGGGCAGCGGCCGATCTCGGCGAGGTGGCACGCGCTGGCCCCCGGCGCCGGGACGAGCGGCAGCCGCGCGGTGCACCGCCGGATCGCGAAGGCGTCGTGCAGCGCCTCGACCGCCGACTGCGCGGCCGCGCGCGACGCGAACGGCCCGATGTGCGTCGCGTCGTCCCGGACCTCCCGCACGACGGACAGCCGCGGGAACGCCTCCGCCGTGAGCCGGACCCACGGCATGCGTTCGGGGGACCGGGACCGGCGGTTGTACCGGGGGTTGTGCTCGGCGATGAGCCGGAGCTCGCGCACCTGCGCCTCGAGCGGCGTCGCGCACACGACGGGCGTGACGGCCTGGGCGATGCGGACCATCTCCCGCATCCGGGACCGCTTCTCCGCGGCCGTGAAGTACGACCGGACGCGCTTGCGCAGCGAGGTCGACGTCCCGACGTACAGCACCTCGTCCTTCGGCCCCCGGAACAGGTACACCCCGGGCAGGTCGGGCAGGCCGTCGGCGAGCGTGCGCTTGCGCCGGACGTCGGCGGGCACGGCGTCCGCGGCGGTGGCCAGGTCCTCCAGGTGCGTGATGCCGAGCGGCGCGAGCCGGCCGAGCAGGGCGTGCAGCACGTCGACGGTGGCGCGGGCGTCGGCGAGCGCGCGGTGCTCGGGGGTCGTGGTCGCGTGGAACAGGCCGGCGAGGGTGCTGAGCTTGTGGTTCGGCGCCTCGTCGCGGGTGACCACGCGGCGCGCCAGCCGGACGGTGTCGACGACGGGGAAGCCCGGCCACGCGTGCCCCGTCTCCGCGGCGGCGGCCTTGAGGAACCCGACGTCGAACGGCGCGTTGTGCGCGACCAGGACGGAGCCGCGGGCGAACTCGAGGAACGAGGGCAGCACCTCGGCGATCTTCGGCGCTCCGATCACCATGGCCGTCGTGATCCCGGTGAGCACCTGGATCTGCGCGGGCACCGGGCCGCCCGGGTCGACGAGCGTCTGGAACTCGCCCAGCACCTCGCCGCCGCGGACCTTGACCGCGCCGACCTCGGTGATGGCAGAGGCGCCGGGCGCGGCGCCGGTGGTCTCCAGGTCGACCACCACGAACGTGACGTCGTGCAGCGGGGTGCCGATGTCGTCCAGGGTCACCTGCACGGGCCGGCCGGTCTGCGGCGCCGCGAGGTCGGGGCGGGGCGGGACGGGGGACCGGTGGACCATGCGCCGCACGCTAGCCGCGCCCTCCGACACGCCCCCGCCGGTCCCGCCCCCACCTGCGGACCCGTAGGGTGACGCGCATGCCCGAGCCCGCCCCCGACGCCGTGCCCGAGGCCGTGCGCGCCGCCGTCCTGCCGCTCGCGGCGGAGGTGCTGGGGGCGCTCGACCCGGGTGCCGTCCCGGCGTCGCTCGCCGCCGTGCGCCGGTTCGCCCCGCGCCGCCGGGTGACGGCCGGGGCCGGCCCGCTGTGGCTGGCCGTCGAGCGCGACGACGCGTTCCGGGCCCGCGTGGCCCGCGCCTGGTCGCACGCGCACCCGGACCTGGCGGCCGACCTGCTCGCCGACCCGCCCGCGCCCGGCGTGCCCGAGGCCCGCCTCGACCTCGCGGTCGGTGCCGCGCTGCTGCGCCCCGAGGGCTGGGAGGCGCGGCTCTCGGCGCTCGCCACGCCGCCCGCCGGCGACGAGGAGCCGGCGCAGCCCGACGCCGACCACGCGCACCGCGCCCACCGCGCCGAGGCGGAGGTCCGCCGGCTGGCCGCCCGGCTGACCGCCGAGACGGAGCGCGCCGACGCGGCCGAGGCGGAGCTGGCGTCGCTGCGCCGCGAGCTGCGCCGGCTGCGCTCCGACGCCGACCGGTCCCGCGCCGAGGCCCGCCGCGCCGCGGAGCACGCCGCCGAGGTCGCGGCCGCCGCCGAGCGCGTGCACGCCGAGACGGCCAAGGTGCGGGCGTCGGCCGACGACGACCGGCGCCGCGCCGAGGACCTGGCCCGCGTCGCCCGGGAGGACGCCGCCGCGCTGCGGGAGCTCGCCCAGGTCCGGGTCCGGCTGCTGCTCGACACGCTCGTCGAGGCCGGCTCGGCGCTGCGCGAGGAGCTGGCCCTGCCGCCCGCCGGCCGGATGCCCGCCGACCTGGTCGCGCCGCCCGTGCCGGCACCCGGGGGAGCGGGCCCGCGCGCGACCTCCCGCGGCCGGTTCGCGGACGACCCCGCGCTGCTCGACGACCTGCTCGCGATGCCGCGCGCGCACCTGCTGGTCGACGGCTACAACGTGTCGAAGCTGGCCTGGCCGGACCAGCCGCTCACCGAGCAGCGCCGCCGGCTCACCGAGCGCCTGGCGACGCTCGCGGGCCGCACCGGTGCCGAGGTGACGTGCTGCTTCGACGGGCGGGAGGCCGAGGCGTCCGGGCGCGCCCCGCTCGCCCCGCGCGGCGTCCGGGTGCTGTTCTCCCAGGGGGAGATCGCCGACGACCTGCTGCGCCGCCTGGTCCGCGCCGAGCCGCCGGGCCGGGTGGTGGTGGCGGTGACGAGCGACCGGGCGCTGGGCGCCGACCTGGAGGCGGCGGGCGCCCGGGTGCTCCCGTCCGCGACCCTGCTGGCCCGCCTCGGCCGGGTCTGACGGCACCTGGCCCCGGCGCACGCCGGAGCGCCCGGGCCGCCGAGGTCGTCACAAGCGCGTGAGGTCGTCACTCGTTCGTGCCGACCTCGCCCACGTGTGACGACCTCACCGGCCGGCCGGCCGGCCGACCAGCCGACCGACCGACCGACCGGCCGACCAGCCGGCCGACCAGCCGGCCGGTCGACGCGCCGGGCCGGCTCAGCCCGCCTGGTCGCCCGCGTAGATCGCCTCGACGTCCGTCGCGAAGTCCTTGAGGACGTGCGTGCGCCGCACGCTCAGCTTCGGCGTCAGGTACCCGCCCGCGATCGTGAGGTCCCGGTCGAGGATGCGGTAGCGCCGGATCGACTCGGCCCGGGACACGGCCCGGTTGGCCCGCTCCACGCCCTCGTCGATCGACGCCAGCACGTCCGGGTGCACGGCGGCGTCCGCGACGGACAGCGCCGGCAGGCCGTGCGCCGCGCACCAGCCCGGCAGCCCCTCGGCGTCGAGCGTGACGAGCGCCCCGATGAACGGCCGCCCGTCGCCGACCACGACCACCTGGCTGATCAGCGGGTGCGCGCGCAGCCGGTCCTCGAGCACCGCGGGCGCGACGTTCTTGCCGCCCGCGGTCACGATGATCTCCTTCTTGCGCCCGGTGATCCGCAGGTACCCGTCGTCGTCGAGGGACCCGAGGTCGCCCGTGCGGAACCAGCCGTCGTCGAAGGCCTCGTCCGTCGCGACGGGGTTGCCGTGATACCGGCCGAACACCTGGTGCCCCCGGACCTCGACCTCCCCGTCGGCGGCGATCCGCACGGCGGTGCCGGGCAGCGGCGGGCCGACGGTGCCGATCCGGGTCTTGCCGGGCATGTTCACCGTGGCGGGGGCGGTGGTCTCGGTCAGGCCGTAGCCCTCGAGCACCCGGATGCCGATGCCCCGGAAGAAGTGCCCGAGCCGCTCGCCCAGCGGGGCGCCGCCGGAGATGGCCCACTCGATCTGCCCGCCCATCGCGGCGCGCAGCTTGTGGAACACCAGCCGGTCGGCGACGGTCCGCTGCGCCCGCAGCCCGAGCGACGGGCCGCCGGCGTCCAGCGCCTTCGAGTAGGCGATCGCGGTCCGCGCGGCCCACTGGAAGATCTTCAGCTTCCCGCCGGCGGCGGCCTTCTGCTCCGCCGAGTTGTAGACCTTCTCGAACACGCGGGGCACCGAGAGGATGAACGTGGGCCGGAACTCGCCCAGGTCCTGCAGCAGCTGCTTGGTGTCGGGGGTGTGGCCCAGCACGGCGCCCGCCGGCATGCACAGCACCTCGACGAACCGGGCGAACACGTGCGCCAGCGGCATGAACAGCAGGGTGCGCGCGCCGGGCGTCGACACGACCTCGTGCAGGCCCTCGACGGCGTTGCGGGCGAGCACCGCGAAGTTGCCGTGCGTGAGCTCGACGCCCTTGGGCCGCCCGGTGGTCCCCGACGTGTAGATGATCGTGGCGACGTCGTCCCGTCCGGCGTGCCGGCGCAGCCGGTCCACCTCCGAGTCGGGCACGGCGGCGCCCTCGGCGGCCAGCGCGTCGAGCGCCCCGCCGTCGATCACGAGCACGTCCTGCAGCAGCGGCGCCTCGGGGCGGACCTCGGCGACCGTGGCGGCGTGCTCCGCGGACTCGACGACGAGCAGCGTGACCGCGGCGTCGGTGAGGATCCAGTGCACCTGCTCGGCGGACGAGGTCTCGTAGACCGGCACCGGGACGGCGCCGGCGCTCCACAGCGCCCAGTCGAGCACCGTCCACTCGTACCGGGTGCGGGACATGATGCCGACCCGGTCGCCCGGGCGGACGCCGCGCGCGACGAACCCGCGGGCCACGTCGCGCACCCGGCGGTCGAACTGGGCGGCGCTCACGGTGCGCCAGGACGTGGTCCCGGGGGTCTTGTACTCCATCAGCGGGCCGTCGCCGGTCTCGGCCACGCGCGCGGCGAGCAGGTCGAGCAGGTTCTCCCGCGGTCCTGCCTCGACGAGCAGGGGTGTGCTGAACTCCTCCATGGCTGGCTCCGTTGTCAGGCGTCGGAAGGGTGTCAGGAGCATAGGGGACTTTGGTCCTGGTCGCCGACGCGCGACACGTCGCCCGTGCGGGTGGTCGGTCGCCCCGGGCCCCGCCAGGGCGCCCGTGCGCTGGGAGCGTGTGCAGAGAAGGCGGCTCAGCACGCTAGCGTGGGGGCGCACGCGCGCAGTGTCGCCGCCGCGGCACCGGTGCAGCGTCCCGGTCCGGCGGTCCTCGCGGGTGCGCCACGCAGAGATCTCACGCGGAAGCAGGGAAGCATGCACGCCATCGGTGTGGACATCGGCGGGACGAAGATCGCCGCCGGTGTGGTCGACGAGGACGGCCGGATCATCGCGAAGACCCGTCGCGACACCGACCCCCGCGACTCCGGGAGCGTCGACCGCGGCGTCATCGAGGCCTGCCAGGAGCTCGCCGAGCAGTACGAGATCGGCGCGATCGGCCTCGCCGCCCCCGGCTTCATCGGCACCGACCAGGCGACCGTGCTGTTCACCCCGAACCTGCCGTGGCGCGAGCACCCGCTGCGCGACATCGTCGCCAAGGAGCTCGGCGACGAGGTGAAGATCGTCGTGGCGAACGACGCCAACGCCGCCGGCTGGGCCGAGTTCCGGTTCGGCGCGGCGCGCGAGGAGCAGGACATGCTGCTGCTCACGATCGGCACCGGGCTCGGCGGCGCCATCGTGGTCAACGGCGAGCTCGTGCTCGGCGCCTGGGGCGTCGCGGCCGAGGTCGGCCACATGCGCGTGGTCCCCGGCGGCCACTACTGCGGCTGCGGCCACGAGGGCTGCTGGGAGCAGTACGCCTCCGGCAGCGCCCTGGTGCGCGACGCGCAGTCCGCGCTCATCACCGAGCCGGCGCGCGGCACCCGGCTGCTCGAGCTCGCCGGCGGCGACGCCGACGCGCTCACGGGCCCGCACGTCACGCAGGCCGCCCAGGAGGGCGACCCGCTGGCCGTCGAGCTGCTCGCCGAGCTCGGCCGGTGGATCGGCGAGGGCTCCGCGTCCGTCGCCGCGCTGCTCGACCCGTCGATCGTCGTGATCGGCGGCGGCGTCAGCGCCGCGGGCGACCTGCTGCTGGCCCCGGCGCGGCGCGCGTTCCTCGACCAGCTGTCGGCGCGCGGCCACCGCCCCGAGGCGACGTTCGCGCTCGCCTCGATGGGCAACGACGCGGGCATCGTCGGCGCGGCCGACCTCGCGCGCCGCTGAGCCCACCGGCCCCGGGCGGCGCGGCCCTCAGACGACCGCGCCGTCCGAGTCGTCGTGCTCCGTGTCGCGCCGGTGCGGCATCCGCCAGAGCAGGACGACGAGGCCCAGCACGAACGTCACGACCGACGCCTGCATGACGACGGGCGGGGCGTCCCGCCAGAAGATCAGCACGACGAGCCACACCACGGGCATGAGCGCGATCGCCAGCCACGCCATCGTGAGCAGCGGGTCGCCGCCGAGCACCGGGCCCGGGTCCGGCGGCCGGAAGTGCTCGGCCTCGTCGACCCGGCGCTCCGCCTCGTCCATCTGGTCCGTCGCGTCCCAGTCGCGGCCCGAGAGCGGCGGGGCGCCGGCGTCCGGGGGGCCCGGCTCGGCGGGCGGCCGCTGGTCCTCGCGCGCGGGCCGCACGACGCGCCGGTCGGTCACCCACGGCGCGACGGGGTAGGTTACGGCGGGACCGGACGACGTCCGCGGGTCGTCCTGGCCTGCGGCGGCGGCCGCCGGCGGCTCCGCCGGCCCGGTCGGGTCCGGGTCGCCGCGGAGGTCCGCGACGATGGCGGCCCACTGCTCGTCGGTGACGCGGTCTCCGGACGGGTCGTGCTGCCGGTCGGCGCGCGGGCCGTCGGGCTCGTCGCCGTCGGGCGACGGGTCGGGGCGGTCGGGACGCGGGGCCATGGCAGCACTCTAGAGTCGGCTAGGAGCGCCGGGCACCCGACGGGTGCCCGACGGCCCGCACGACGAGGGCGAGAGGTGGCAGGTTGTTCTACTGGTTCATGAAGCGGGTCCTGGTGGGCCCGCTGCTGCACCTGCTGTTCCGCCCGTGGGTGCGGGGCGCGGAGCACGTGCCGAGCAGCGGCGCGGCGATCCTGGCCAGCAACCACCTGGCGGTCGTCGACTCGTTCTTCCTCCCGCTGGTCCTGGACCGCGAGATCGTGTTCATCGGCAAGAACGAGTACTTCACCGGCCGCGGGCTCAAGGGCCGGCTCACCGCGGGCTTCATGCGCGGCGTCGGCACCATCCCCGTCGACCGCTCCGGCGGCAAGGCCTCCGAGGCGGCGCTGCGCACGGGCCTGAACCGGCTCGCCGAGGGCAAGCTGTTCGGCATCTACCCCGAGGGCACCCGCAGCCCCGACGGCCGCCTCTACCGCGGCAAGACCGGCGTGGCGCGCATGGCCCTGGAGTCGGGCGCCCCGGTCATCCCCGTCGCGATGATCGACACGGACAAGGCGCAGCCGCTCGGCCAGCGCCTGCCGCGGCCGCGGCGCATCGGCATCGTCATCGGCGAGCCGCTCGACTTCAGCCGGTACAAGGGCATGGAGAACGACCGGTTCATCCTGCGCTCGGTGACCGACGAGATCATGTACGCGCTCATGGCCCTCTCCGGCCAGGAGTACGTGGACATCTACGCCGCGACCCAGAAGGCGCGCATCGCCACCGGGCACCCCGCGGCGACCGGGCCGGCGGCGCCCGAGCCGACCGCGCCCGGCGGCCGGGCCGTGCCCGATGTCCAGCCTCCGGTCCCGCCGGAGGAGGAGTCCGCGGCTCAGTAGGATGAGCCGCGTCCGTCGCGCACCGCGCGGCGCGACCCGAGGACCTCGGTCCCGGGTCCGGTCCCGCGGGGTGCCCTTCAGTGGCCCCGGGGCTGGGATGACCCAGCTGTGCTGTTCTATCGAGAGGTGTGTCTCATGTCGGTTCGTCGCGTCGCGCTCCTGACCGCGGGTGGCTTCGCTCCGTGCCTGTCCTCGGCCGTCGGTGGCCTCATCGAGCGCTACACCGAGATCGCCCCCGAGGTCGAGATCATCGCCTACCAGCACGGGTACCACGGGCTCCTGCGCGGCGACAAGATCGTGATCGACGCCGAGGGCCGCGCGCAGGCGCACCTGCTGCACCGGTTCGGCGGCTCGCCGATCGGCAACTCGCGGGTCAAGCTGACCAACGCGGCCGACTGCGTCAAGCGCGGGCTGGTCGCCGAGGGCCAGGACCCGCTGCAGGTCGCGGCCGAGCAGCTCAAGGCCGACGGCGTCGACGTGCTGCACACCATCGGCGGCGACGACACGAACACCACGGCGGCCGACCTCGCCGCGTACCTCGCGGACAACGACTACGGCCTGACCGTCGTCGGCCTGCCGAAGACCATCGACAACGACGTGGTGCCGATCAAGCAGTCGCTCGGCGCGTGGACCGCCGCCGAGGAGGCCGCCGGCTTCGCCGCGAACGTCATCGGCGAGCACCGCTCCGGCCCGCGCATGCTGATCGTGCACGAGGTCATGGGCCGGCACTGCGGGTGGCTGACCGCCGCCGCGGCCGCCGAGTACCGCAAGTGGCTCGACCGCCAGGAGTGGGCCCCGGCCCTGGGCCTGACGCGCGAGCGCTGGGACATCCACGCCGTGTTCCTGCCCGAGCTGGCGCTCGACATCGACGCCGAGGCCGCGCGCCTCAAGGCGATCATGGACACCCAGGGCAACGTCAACATCTTCCTGTCCGAGGGCGCGGGGATGCACGAGATCGTCGAGCAGCTCGAGGCGTCCGGCGCCGAGGTGCCGCGCGACCCGTTCGGCCACGTCAAGCTCGACACGATCAACCCGGGCCAGTGGTTCGCGAAGCAGTTCGCGGAGAAGCTCGGCGCCGAGAAGGTCATGGTCCAGAAGTCCGGCTACTACTCGCGCGCCGCCGCTGCGAACGCCGAGGACCTGCGCCTCATCAAGTCGATGACCGACCTCGCCGTCGAGTGCGCGCTGCGCAACGAGTCGGGCGTCATCGGCCACGACGAGGAGGACGGCGACCGCCTCAAGGCCATCGCGTTCCCGCGGATCGCCGGCGGCAAGGCGTTCGACGTCTCGCAGCCGTGGTTCGGCGCGATCCTGGAGGGCATCGGGCAGCCCCTGGTGCCCGCGACGGCGCACTGATGAGCGTCGAGGCGGACCCGCGGGTCCTCGCCGGGCTCGAGGCCTGGCGGGACCTGCCCGTGACGCAGCAGCCGGCGTGGCCGGACCGGGACGCGCTCCAGCGCGTGACGGACCGGCTCGCCGGGCTGCCGCCGCTGGTGTTCGCGGGGGAGGCCGACGCGCTGCGCGGCCAGCTCGCGGCCGCCGGGCGCGGCGAGGCGTTCCTGCTGCAGGGCGGCGACTGCGCCGAGACCTTCGCCGAGGCCACCGCGGACAACATCCGCGGCAAGATCATGACGGTCCTGCAGATGGCGGTCGTGCTCACGTACGGCGCCAGCCTGCCCGTCATCAAGATGGGCCGGATGGCCGGGCAGTACGCGAAGCCGCGGTCGTCGGACTCGGAGACCCGCGACGGCGTGACGCTGCCCGCGTTCCGGGGCGACATCATCAACGGCTTCGAGTTCACCGCCGAGGCCCGGACGCCCGACCCGGAGCGGCTGCTCGACGCGTACCACACGTCGGCGTCGACGCTGAACCTCATCCGCGCGTTCACCACCGGGGGCTTCGCGTCCCTGCTGCGGGTGCACGAGTGGAACCGGGGCTTCACCGCCAACCCGGCGTACGCCCGCTACGAGGAGATCGCCGCCGAGATCGACCGGGCCATCCGGTTCATGGCGGCGTGCGGCGCCGACTTCGACGCGCTGCGCACGGTCGACTTCTACTCGAGCCACGAGGGGCTGCTGCTCGACTACGAGCGGCCGCTGACCCGGATCGACTCGCGGACCGGCCTGCCGTACGACTGCTCGGCGCACTTCCTGTGGATCGGGGAGCGGACCCGGCAGCTCGACGGGGCGCACGTCGACTACTTCAGCCGCGTGCACAACCCGCTCGGCATCAAGCTCGGCCCGACGTCCACCGCGGACGACGCGCTGCGCCTGATCGACAAGCTCAACCCGAGCGCCGAGGCCGGCCGGATCACGTTCATCACCCGCATGGGCGCCGGCAAGATCCGCGACCTGCTGCCCTCGCTGGTGGAGAAGGTCACGGCCGACGGCCGCCCGGTCACCTGGGTGTGCGACCCGATGCACGGCAACGGCATCACGTCCGCCTCGGGCTACAAGACCCGCCGGTTCTCCGACGTCATGGACGAGGTCGCCGGGTTCTTCGAGGTGCACCGCGCGCTCGGCACCGTGCCGGGCGGGCTGCACATCGAGCTCACCGGCGACGACGTCACCGAGGTGCTCGGCGGCGCCGAGGAGATCGACGACGCCGGGCTGGCGCGCCGGTACGAGACGCTGGTCGACCCGCGGCTCAACCACCAGCAGTCGCTGGAGCTCGCGTTCCAGGTCGTGGAGCTGCTCCGCCGCTCCTGACCCCCGCGCACCACGACGGCCGCCGCCCCCTTCCGAGGGGGCGGCGGCCGTCGTCGTGCCGGGCGCGGCGCCCGCGCCGCGGTCAGGCGGTGCGCTGGTTGAACCGCAGCATGTTGCCCGACGGGTCGCGAAACGCGCAGTCCCGCACCCCGTACGGCTGGTCGATCGGCTCCTGCAGCACCTCGCCGCCGGCGGCGCGGATCTGCTCGAACGTCGTGTCGACGTCGTCGGTCTGGAAGATGACGCCGCGCAGCAGGCCCTTGGCGAGCAGCTCCGCCATCGCCCGCTTGTCGGCGTCGGACGCGCCCGGGTCCGCGAGCGGCGGCTCGAGCACGATCGTCACGTCCGGCTGGCTCGGCGGGCCGACGCTCAGCCACCGCATCCCCTCGAACCGGACGTCGTTGCGCACCTCCAGGCCCAGCACGTCCCGGTAGAACGCCAGGGCCAGGTCGTGGTCGTGCACGGCGATGAAGCACTGCTGCAGCGTGATGTCCATGGGCGTCACGCTAGAGGGACCGGGTCGCGCGACGCTTCTCCGTTCCTGACCGGTCGGGTGCGGACCTTCGCGACGCACGCGGGCACCGCCGCGCCGGCGTCGTGCTGCTGCGCGCGGTAGGCGGACGGGCTCATCCCGACGAGCTCGGAGAACCGCGCGCTGAAGGAGCCCAGGGAGGTGCAGCCGACCTCGACGCACACGTCGGTGACGCTGAGGTCGCCCCGGCGGAGCAGCGCCTTGGCCCGCTCGATCCGCCGGGTCATCAGGTAGCCGTAGGGCGTCTCGCCGTACGCGGCGCGGAACGACCGCGAGAAGTGGCCGGCGGACATCAGCGCGTCGCGCGCGAGCGTCGGGACGTCGAGCGGCTGGGCGTACTCGCGGTCCATCCGGTCCCGCGCGCGACGCAGCCGGACCAGGTCGTCCAGGGACGTGTGCGGCACGCGGATCCTCCTCGCTCGCCGATGCGGGTCAGACCACCGTCAGGGTGATCGTCGTGCCCTTGGCCACCTGCTGCTCGGCCGGGACGCTCTGGTCGCGCACGGTGCCGAACAGGCCGCCGAGCACGTTGCGCCGCTCCGCCTTCAGGCCCAGCGCCTCCAGCGCGGCGGCCGCCTCGCCGTACTGCTTGCCGGTGAGGTTGGGCATCGCCACGGTCTCGGGGCCCTTCGACACCTGGAGCGTGACGGTGTCCGTGCGCTTGCCCTGGGCGCCGCCCTCGGGGCTCTGCGAGATGACCCGGCCGGCCTCGACGGTGTCGCTGAACGCCTCCTCGGCGGCGACGACGAGCCCGAGGCCCTCGAGCTGGGCGGTCGCCTCGTCGAGCGTCGCGCCGACGACCGAGACGATCCGGACGGGCTCGGGGCCGTCGGACAGGGTGAGCAGCACGGTGGAGCCCCGCCGCAGCGCCTGGCCCGGCTCCACCGGCGTGCCGTCCGCGTCCGTCACGGCGAGCACGGCGCCGACGGCGGCGGCGTCGTCCCAGTGGTCGCCCTCCACGTAGTCCGCGTCGAGGCCGGCCGCGGTGAGCAGCGCCTCGGCGTCGGCCTGGAGCTTCCCGACCAGGGTCTCCGCGGGCATCGCCACCAGGTCGACGCCCTTCGACACCGTGAGCGTGACGGTGCCGTCCTTGCGGACCCGCTCGCCGTCCCCGGGGTCGGCGGAGACGACGTCGCCCGAGGGCACGGTGTCGTCGAAGGCGCGGACGACGTCGGACGCGAGGTCCGCGGCGTCCAGCGCGCCCAGCGCGTCGTCCTCGGCGAGGCCGGAGACCGCCGGCACGGTCGTGTACGCGCCGGGCCCGACGGCCAGGTACCACCAGGTCCCGCCGCCGAGCGCGGCGAGCAGCAGGACCGCCGCGACGACCCAGCGCCACGGGCGGCGGCGCCGGGGGGCGGGGGAGCCGGAGACCGTGACCGCCCCGATGGGCAGCGCGACCGTGCGGCCGGGCGCCTCGATCCGGGTGGTGGCGTCGCCGGGCTCCGCGGGCTCGTCGGCCGCGGCGTCGCCGGTTCGGGTGCCGCCGGTGCCGGACGACGACGCGCCGGTGTCCTGCTCGGGGTCGGTGGCCTGGGGGAGCGAGACCACGGGCTCGCGGTCCACCCGGCGCGCCAGCGTGGCGTCGTCCAGGGCGGTGCGGGTGCGGCGCAGCAGCGCCAGGGCGGCGCCGGCGTCCGCGGGCCGGTCCTCGGGCTCGCGGGCGGCGAGCGCGGCGACCAGCTCGTCGACCTCGACCGGCAGCCAGGAGGCGTCGGCCGCGTCGGACGGGGCGGGCACGTCGTTGTTGACGTGCTGGAACGCGATCTGGATGGGCGTCTCGCCGGTGAACGGCTGCGCGCCCGTCAGCATCTCGTAGAGCAGGACGCCGGTGGCGTACACGTCGGTGCGGGCGTCGCTCTCGCCGCGGACGACCAGCTCCGGGGACAGGTAGGCGACCGTGCCGAACACCGTGCCGGTGGTCGTCGACGTGACCTCGGTGACCGCCCGGGCCAGGCCGAAGTCGGCGACCTTGATCCGCCCGTCCGTCGCCATCAGCACGTTCTCGGGCTTGACGTCCCGGTGCACGAGACCCGCGCGGTGCGCGGCGCCCAGGGCGTCGAGGACCTGCTCCGCGACCCCGAGCGCCTCGCCCACGGTCAGCGAGCCGCGCTCCGACAGGTGCCGGCGCAGGTTGACGCCGTCGACGTACTCCATCGTCAGGTACGAGGTGTCGCCGTCGAGGCCCTGGTCGTACACCCCGACCAGGCCGGGGTGGGTGAGCCGGGCCGCCGCGCGCGCCTCGCGCCGGAACCGCGCGACGAAGTCGGCGCCCGCCCGGCCCTCGGCCAGGTGCGGGTGCATGACCTTCAGCGCGACGTCGCGGTCCAGGCGCCGGTCGACCGCCAGGTACACCGTCGCCATGCCGCCGCGCGCGATGCGCTGGACGACCTCGTAGCGCCCGTCGACCAGGCGGCCGACGAGCGGATCGGTGACGGTGGCTCCCACGGGCGGCATTCTACGGGCGCGGGCGTCCCGGACCCCGGAGGCCCGCGGTCAGTAGCGCGCCATGTGCGTCTGGACGTTCGCGACGTACCGGCGGGTGTCGCTGAACATGCCGTTCCGCTTCACCGAGGACGCCCCCTGGTAGTACGACGCGATGGCCGTCGACAGGTCGGGCGACGTGCGCACGAGCTGGCGGATGATCGCCACGCCCGCCACGACGTTGTCGTCCGGGTCGAGCAGGTTGAGGTCGCGGCCCACGAGCTGGGAGGCCCACTCGCCGGAGCTCGGGATGACCTGCATCGTGCCGATGGCGTTCGCGGGGGAGACCGACGTGTGGTTGAAGCCGGACTCCTGGAACGCGATCGCCTGCGCCAGCGCGGGGTCGACGCCCATCGAGCGGGCGGTCGCCGCGACCTTGGCCTGCATCGCGGCCCTGGACGGCACGCCCATGGCGATGAGCGCGGCCTTGTTGGCGTTCGCGGAGGCGACGACGGTCGGGGCGTAGGTGCGGCCGAGGAACGTGTTGCCGACCAGCTGCGCCCCGCCGGTGGCGGCCGGGGCGGTCGCG
>NZ_JBYTEP010000019.1:0-36232 GCF_058792015.1 Cellulomonas sp. EB106-03-03-XG116 | reverse complement strand
GCGGCGCCGGACGCGCCGGGGATCGTCAGGGTCTGGCCGACGCGGATGAAGGCGCGGGAGTCGAGGCCGTTGGCGGAGGTGATCGCCGCGACCGTGGTGCCGTAGCGCTTCGCGATGGCCGAGACGGTCTCGCCGGAGGCGACGGTGTGCCGGCCGCCCGTGGCGGCGGGCGCCGTCGCGGCGGCGGTCATCGTGGCGGCGCCGGACGCGCCGGGGATCGTCAGGGTCTGGCCGACGCGGATGAAGGCGCGGGAGTCGAGGCCGTTGGCGGAGACGACCGCGGCGACGGTGGTGCCGTAGCGCTTCGCGATGGCCGAGACGGTCTCGCCGGAGGCGACGGTGTGCGCCCCGCCCGCGGCGGCGGGTGCGGCCGTCGCGGCCGCCGCCGTCGTGGCGGCGCCGGACGCGCCGGGGATCGTCAGGGTCTGGCCGACGCGGATGAAGGCGCGGGAGTCGAGCCCGTTCGCCGAGGTGATCGCCGCCACCGTGGTGCCGTAGCGCTTCGCGATGGCCGACACGGTCTCGCCGGACGCGACCGTGTGCGCGCCGCTCGCCGGGGCCGCGGTCGTGGTGGCCGCGGCGCCGCCGGAGGTCGGGATCGTGAGGCGCTGGCCCTCGCGGATGAAGGCGCTGCCGTTCAGGCCGTTGGCGCCGCGGACCGCCTGCACGCTCGTGCCGTACTTCGCGGCGATGTGGCTGACGGTGTCGCCGGAGCGCACCGTGTACTGCTCGTCGGCGTGCGCGGCCGGGGCCGCGGCGGTGGCCGCGACCGCGGCGATGGCGAGCGCGCCGGTGCTGGTGGCGAGGCGCCGACCGCGGCGGCCCGTGGCGCGGGCCGGGGCGCCGAGGGCGCGCGCGGCCTGGTCCGTGAGGGCGAGGGCGGGCTGCGACATGGTGGGGACCCCTGGTGCTGAGACGGCGTGGTGCGGTGGCGTGACGCGCCGGCGGCGCGTGACTCGTGTGACTCGTGTGACTGAAGTGACCAGTGCGACGGTAGTGCACGGCCAGGGGCCTGGGAAGTCGGCGGAGCCATTTGGTGCAATGACCAGGACATTTCGGACGCATTCCTCACGCCCCCGGGCGAGTGGGCTGCACCACCAGGGTGAACGCGGCGCCGTGCGCGCGGCGGGCCCGTCCGTCAGTACGCTGGCCCGCGTGACTGCGCAGATCCCCGATGACCTGGTCGACTCCTGGCTGACCGTGCCCGACGTGGCGGAGGAGCTCGGCGTCGACGCCGGGAAGGTCCGTCGCCTGCTCAAGGAGCGCCGGCTGGCCGGCGTCCGCCGCGGCGACCCGCCCGTGCTGAGCATCCCCGCCGCGTTCCTCGTGCCCGTCGACGCGCGCAACCCCGCGACCGCGCCCGAGGGCTACGCCGAGGAGGCGCCCGAGGCGCGCTCGGCCGTGCTCGCCTCGCTGCAGGGGACGCTGTCGGTGCTCGGGGACGTCGGGATGCCGGACGCGGAGGCCATCGCGTGGCTGTTCACGCCCGACGAGTCGCTGCCGGGGCGGCCGGTGGACGCGCTGCGCGCCGGCCACAAGACCGAGGTGCGGCGACGGGCCCAGGCGCTGCTCTGACGGCCGCGCCGACCGCCGGGCTCAGGCCCGGCGTTCGACCGCCGCGTGCCCGAGCGCGACGAGCATCGCCCGGCCGTCCTCGGTGAGCTCCGCCCGGGCGAGCGCGGCGAACCCGCGCGCGCTCAGGTCGGCGATGAGCGCCTCGACCTCGGCCACGGCGCCGCTGGCCTCGATGCGGGCGGCGAGCGCCCGGCACGCCTCGTCGTCGAGGCCCCGGTCGCCGAGCCCGGCGTGCAGCGCGTCGGCCAGGCCGGCGTCGCCCGTGGCCCGGGCGCGGGCCATCGCGCGCGCCACGAGCACGGTCCGCTTGCCCTCGCGGAGGTCGTCGCCCGCGGGCTTGCCCGTCGTGGCCGGGTCGCCGAACACGCCGAGCAGGTCGTCCCGGAGCTGGAACGCCTCGCCGAGCGGCAGGCCGTACGCGGCGGTGGCGGCCTGCGCGTCCTCGTCGGCGCCGGCGAGCACGGCGCCCAGCAGCAGCGGGTGCTCCACGCTGTAGCGCGCCGCCTTGGCGACGATCACCTCGCGGGCGCGCCGCTCGTCCGCCGCCGGGTCCTCGCCCCAGGGCAGCACCTCCGCGAGCAGGTCGAGGTACTGCCCGACGGTGACCTCGGTCCGCATCCGCTCGAACACCGCGTGCGCCGCGGCGCGCCGCTCCGCCGGGAGGTCCGCCACGGCGCGCGCGAACTCGCGCTCGCTCGCGACGAGGGCGAGGTCGCCGAGCAGGATCGCCGCCGACTCGCCGAACCGGTCCGGGTCGCCGGACCAGCCCTGCTCGACGTGCCGGGCGGCGAACCGCCGGTGCGCCGCCGGCCTGCCCCGCCGGGTGTCGGAGTCGTCCATCACGTCGTCGTGGAACAGCGCCGCCGCCTGGAACAGCTCCAGCGCCGCGCCGACGCGGAGCACCACCGCCGCCTCGGGGGAGGCGGGGTCACCCCCGTGCGCGCGCCACGACCACCAGCAGAACGCCGCACGCAGCCGCTTGCCGCCGCCGAGCATCTGGTCCAGGGCCTCGGCGAGCGGTGCCGCGCCGGCGCCCGACCGGACGAGCTCGGGCAGCAGCGCCTCGACGTGCTCGGTGAGCAGGGCGTCGACCCGGGTGCGGAGGTCCTCGGCGTCGACGAGTGCGGGGGCGGTGCTCACCCGGCGAGCCTAGGGCCTCAGAGCCGGACGGTCCCGCCCAGGGTGAGCGTGCGGAGGCCGTCGCGGTCCAGCACGCCCAGGGTCAGCAGCTCGGCGGCGCCGTCGCCGCGGACGAACGTCGAAGTCGCCGCCAGGCCGGTGGATCCGGGGTCGACCACCGTCTCCGCGAAGCCCGCCGCGACGAGCTGGTCCCGCACCGCCTGCACCAGCTGGTCCGTCGCGAGCGGGCTGCGCAGGTTGAGGCTGATGGTCGTCAGCCCGGTCGCCGCGTCGGTCTCGGCGCTCGACACCAGGATCTCGCTGCCCTCGGGGGGCGACACCAGGTCGGACGGGAAGCCGGCCGCCAGGTCGCCGACCGCCGACCCCGTCGACGTCGGGCTCGGCAGCAGGGACTCCGTGGGAGCCGGCGCCGGTGCGGTCGCGGTCGCGGCGGTGCCGGTCGGCCGGGCGGCGTCGTCCTCGCCGGTGCAGCCGGCCGTGCCCAGCGCCACGACGGTCAGGAGGACGGCGGCGAGGGGACGGCGGAGCACGGGCGTCACAGTAGCGCCGCTCGGTGAGCGGGTGCCGAGCCCTCCACAGGCCCGGGGGTGGTGCGTCGTCCCCAGGGCGGGGCCGGTGGTGCGGCGGGGGCTGCCCGCGGTGCGGTCGGGTGGGGCCATGACGACGACCACGCCCCGGCCGGGTGACCGGCCCGACGCCCCTCCCGGCGGTGCCCCCGCCACCGGCCCCTCCGACCCCCGCACCACGCTCCGGCTCGGGCACCCGCGCGAGCTGCTCGCGCTCGTGCCGTACCTGCTCGGGTTCCCGCCGCGGGACTCCGCCGTGCTCGTCTCGCTCCGGCCGCCGGGGCTCCGGCTCGGGATGGTCGCGCGCGCCGACCTGGACGACCTCGTGGGCCCGGACGGCGCGCGGCTCGCCGCCGGGCTCGCGGGCCACCTGCGGGCGGACGGGGCGGCCGAGGTGGTCGTCGTCCTGCACGCGGGGGAGGGGGACCCGCGCGACCCCGACCGCGGCCTGCGGGTCGCCCGCGGCTCCCGCGCCGGGCGCGCCGCGGACGTGCTGCGGCGCGCCGTCGCCGAGGTCGCGCCGCTCACCGTCTGGTCCGTGGCCGACGAGCGCTACGTCGGGCTGGACTGCCGGGACCCCGGCTGCTGCCCGGTCGGCGGCCACCCGCTCGCCGACCTGTCGGGCGGGGAGCTCGCGGGCCGGCTGGTCGGCCGGCGCGGCGGGGTGGCCGGCTCCCGCGAGGAGCTCGGGCTGGTGCGCCCGGCGGCACCCGGACCGCGCCGGTCCGCCGCGACCGCCCGGTCGCGCTGGCTCGACGCCCTGCTGCGCGCGGACGGGCCGGACGCGGTCCTGCGCTGGCGGCAGCGCTCGCTCGCGGCCTGGCGCGCCGCGGCCGCCGCGAGCCGCGACGGGGGCGGGGGCCGGCCGTCCGCCGCGGTGCTCGGGCGGCTGGAGGCGGCGCTGCTCGACCCGGTCGTCCGCGACGCCGTCGTCCTCACCCTCGTGGACCCGGACGACGAGGGGCTGCCCGACGCGGTGCTCCGCACGGGCGGGGTGGGGCTCGGGGCGCCGGCGGACGAGGACCCCGCGGGGGACGCCTGGTGCGGCCGGGAGCCCGACCCCGACCCCGACTCCGAGCCCGGCCCCGACCCCGACCCCGGACCCGACCGCGATCCCGACCCCGACCGCGATCCCGCGCCCGGCCGCGGTGGCGGCACCGTCTCCGAGCGGGTGCGCGCCGCGCTCGACCTGGTGGTCGACCCGGTCCGGGGCCGGGAGCCGCGCGAGGACGTCACGGTCCCGGGGCGGGCGCTGCTCGAGCACGTCGTCGCCCACGGGCGCCGCGACCGGCAGGCGCCCGCGCTCACCGTGCTCGCGCTGCTGGCGTGGTGGGACGGGGACGCCGTGCGGGCCTCGGTCCTGGTCGAGCGGGCGCTGGACCAGGACCCCGGTCACCGGCTCGCCGAGCTGCTCGACCGGGCGCTCGGCGCGGGGCTGCCGCCCGGGTGGGTGCGTCGCCGCTGCTGAGCGCCCCGCGGCCGGTCGTGCGCCCCGACCCCTTCCGGTACGGTCGGACCACGGTCCACGGCCCGCACCCGCGCGACGGCGCTCCGGTGCGCGCCCGAGGACGCACAGCGCACGTGCGAGGAGCACACATGAGCATCGTGGTCGGGTACCTGGCGACCGTCGAGGGGCGTGCCGCCCTCGCCGCGGCGACGGGCGAGGCGGTCCGGCGGTCCGAGCCGCTCGTCGTCGTCGTGAGCGAGCGCGGGGACGAGACCGACGAGCAGCGGGCCGAGCTCGCCGCGGCGCTGGACGAGGTCCGCGCGTCGCTCGAGTCGGAGGACGTCCCGCACGACGTCCGCGTCATCACGGGCGGCCGCGACGTCGCGGAGTCGCTCATCGGCACCGCCGAGGAGACCGACGCCACCCTCATCGTCATCGGCCTGCGCCGGCGGAGCCCGGTGGGCAAGCTGATCCTCGGCGCGAACGCGCAGCGCATCCTGCTCGACTCCCCGTGCCCCGTGCTGGCGGTCAAGCCCGACCCCAGCTGATCCGGGTCCCGCCGGCCACGGCCACGGCCACCCGGCGGCGACACGCCCGGGTGCCCGGGACACGCCGGGTCCCGGCGACGCGCACACGTCGACACCCGCCGCGGGAATCCGCGGCGGGTGTCGTGCGTTGAGCACCTACGACAGGTCATCCGGCCTGCCGGACCGAGGCCTCGCCGCCCGTCCGGGGGCATCCCGAGGTGGGTGCGGGCCGGTACAATATCGAGGTACCCGATGCGCCGAACCGGGTCCCTTGCTGCCGAAAGGTCATTCGTGACGCCCCAGACTCCCACCCCCACACTCCCGCGTGAGTTCGAGCACCCCGCCCTGCAGGACCTCGTGCGCGCCGGGCGCACCAACGGCAGCGTCGACGCCGCTGCGCTGCGTCACGCGTGCGAGGCCGCTCAGGTGGAGGACGCCCGGCGGCTGAAGGCCGTCGTGCGCGGTCTGGCCAACGCCGGCATCACCATCGAGGAGCCGACCGCCGCGCCCGCCCGCGCCGTCGCGGCCACCACCGCCAAGGCGCGCCCGTCGGCCAAGGCCGTCGTCGCGGCCGAGGACGGCGACGAGGCGGAGAAGCCCGCCCGCAAGACCCGCGCCGCCGCCGCCAAGCCGGCCGCCGCCAAGAAGGCGACCGCCGGCAAGGCCGCCACCGCCAAGCCCGTCAAGGCGACGAAGGCCACCAAGGCCAAGTCGGACGAGGACGGCGAGGAGGAGGACGTCGAGCTCGAGGACGTCGAGATCGACGACGCCGAGCTCGAGGCCGGCGACGACGCCGAGGAGACCACGGAGGACGGCGAGTCCGAGGAGACCCCCGCGGCCGCCGCCAAGAAGGCCCCCGCGGCCGAGGAGTCCACGGACACCGGCTTCGTCGTGTCCGACCGCGACGAGGACGACGCCCCGGCCCAGCAGGTCGTGACCGCGGGCGCCACCGCCGACCCGGTCAAGGACTACCTCAAGCAGATCGGCAAGGTCGCGCTGCTGAACGCCGAGCAGGAGGTCGAGCTCGCCAAGCGCATCGAGGCCGGCCTGTTCGCCGAGGAGCGCCTCGCCGCGATCGGCGACGACCTCGAGCCGAAGGCGCGCCGCGAGCTCCAGTGGATCGCGCAGGACGGCCGTCGGGCCAAGAACCACCTGCTCGAGGCCAACCTCCGCCTGGTCGTCTCGCTCGCCAAGCGCTACACCGGCCGCGGCATGCTGTTCCTGGACCTGATCCAGGAGGGCAACCTCGGTCTGATCCGCGCGGTCGAGAAGTTCGACTACACCAAGGGCTACAAGTTCTCGACGTACGCCACGTGGTGGATCCGCCAGGCGATCACCCGCGCGATGGCCGACCAGGCCCGCACCATCCGCATCCCGGTGCACATGGTCGAGGTCATCAACAAGCTGGCGCGCGTGCAGCGGCAGATGCTCCAGGACCTCGGTCGGGAGCCCACGCCGGAGGAGCTCGCCAAGGAGCTCGACATGACCCCCGAGAAGGTCGTCGAGGTCCAGAAGTACGGCCGCGAGCCCATCTCGCTGCACACCCCGCTCGGCGAGGACGGCGACAGCGAGTTCGGTGACCTCATCGAGGACTCCGAGGCGGTCGTGCCCGCGGACGCGGTGAGCTTCACGCTGCTGCAGGAGCAGCTGCACCAGGTGCTGGACACCCTGTCCGAGCGCGAGGCCGGCGTCGTCTCGATGCGGTTCGGCCTCACGGACGGCCAGCCGAAGACGCTGGACGAGATCGGCAAGGTCTACGGCGTGACGCGCGAGCGGATCCGCCAGATCGAGTCGAAGACGATGTCCAAGCTGCGCCACCCGAGCCGCTCCCAGGTGCTGCGCGACTACCTGGACTGAGCCGGTACGACGGAGGGCCCACCCCGCACGGGGTGGGCCCTTCGTCGTACCCGGGCGTCGCGGTGATGTCCGGTTCGGGACCTCGGTCCCACTCGGCGACCCGCGCGGCGGAGGTGGATGGGGGACGAAGGTCACCTCGACGGCGAGGCGACCCAGGCAGGCGGGCGACGGCGCCCGCCGGAGGAGGTCCCCCGATGAAGGCACTCGTGTACCACGGCCCGGGACGCAAGGAGTGGGAGGACGTGCCGGACGCGCACGTCGTCGACGCGACCGACGTGGTCGTCCAGGTCGACACGACCACGATCTGCGGCACGGACCTGCACATCCTGCTCGGCGACGTCCCCGCGGTCACGCCCGGACGCGTCCTGGGCCACGAGGCCGTCGGCACCGTGGTTGAGGTCGGCCCGGCCGTCGGGAAGTTCGCGGTGGGGGACCGCGTCGTGGTCCCGGCCATCACCTCGTGCGGCACCTGCCGGTACTGCCGGGTCGGCCGCGCGAGCCACTGCCAGTCGGTCGGCGGGATCGGCTGGGTGCTCGGGCACCTGGTGGACGGCACCCAGGCGGAGCTGGTCCGGGTGCCGTTCGGCGACACCTCGCTGCACCGCGTGCCCGCCGGCCTGTCGGACGAGGAGGTGATCTTCCTGTCCGACATCTTCCCGACCGGCTACGAGATGGGCGTGCGCAACGGCGCGGTCTCGCCCGGCGACGCGGTGGTCTGCATCGGCGCCGGACCGGTCGGGCTGGCGGCGATGGCGACCGCGCACCTGCACGGCGCCCGCCGCGTCGTCGCGGTCGACCTCGACCCGTTCCGGCTCGACCGCGCCGTGCAGGACTTCGGGGCGACGCACGCCGTGAACTCGGGCGCCGCCGGCTGGCAGGACGAGGTCCGGGACCTCTGCGGCGGCCGGGGCGCCGACGTGGTGATGGAGGCCGTGGGCCTGCCGCAGACCCTGGAGGCCGCGTTCGACCTGGTGGTCCCGTACGGCCACGTCGCCAACATCGGCGTGCACGGGCACCCGGTCACGCTGCCGATCGACCGGCTGTGGATCGAGAACATCACGATCACGATGGGCCTGGTCGACGGTGTCACGGCGCCGATGCTGCTCGACCTCGTGGCGGAGGGCTCCCTCGACATCCGCCCGATGGGGACGCACACGTTCGCCCTCGACCAGATGCACGAGGCGTACGAGGTGTTCGGCGCCGCGGGGCGGCACGACGCGCTCAAGGTCGTCCTGCGGCGGTGACCGCACGCGGAAGGGGCCCGTCCGGCTGCAGCCGGGCGGGCCCCTTCCTTCGTGTCGTCGCGGCGCGCGGCACCCGTTCGCGGTGCGCGGCCGGCCTGGGTGGCGCGGCTCAGCGAGCGGCGCCGGCCCCGGCTCCGTGCTCGGCGAGCAGCTTGTCCGTCTCGTCCTGCACGTGGGTGGCGACCTGCGAGTACTTCGGCGCGTGCTCGCGCGCGTGGTGCGCGCAGAACAGGAGCTCGCCCACGGGCAGCTGCACGCGGACGTAGGCCTGAGCGCCGCAGCGGTCGCAGCGGTCGGCTGCGGTCAGCGGGTTCGTGGTCTCGATCGTCTCGGTCACGCTGACATACAACCATCCCGGGCCGGGATCCTTCCCGTCGGGGGCGGGTGGTTCGCTCACCGCGTACGCCGGATCACCCGGCGTCATCGACCCGTCACGGGACCGACACCGGATCGTGACCGCGCGCGCACGGCGCGCTGAGGAACGGCGTCGGAGTGCGGCATGGTGCCGCGGATGTGTCGGTCCGAGCGATTACCCTCGGGACTCGTGTCGACCGCATCCGCCGAGTCCAGCTACACCGCCCGCCACCTCTCCGTGCTGGAGGGGCTCGAGGCGGTGCGCAAGCGCCCGGGCATGTACATCGGCTCCACCGACTCCCGGGGCCTCATGCACTGCCTCTGGGAGATCATCGACAACTCGGTCGACGAGGCCCTGGCCGGGCACGGCGACCGCATCGACATCGTGCTGCACGCCGACTCGTCGGTGGAGGTGCGCGACAGCGGCCGCGGCATCCCGGTCGACGTCGAGCCCAAGACCGGTCTGACCGGCGTCGAGGTCGTGCTGACCAAGCTGCACGCGGGCGGCAAGTTCGGCGGCGGCTCGTACGGCGCGTCCGGCGGCCTGCACGGCGTCGGCGCCTCGGTGGTCAACGCGCTGTCCGAGCGCCTCGACGTCGAGGTCGACCGCGGGGGCAAGACGCACCGCATGACGTTCCACCGGGGCGAGCCGGGCGTGTTCGACGACGCGGCCGGCCGCAGCCCCGAGTCGCCGTTCGAGCCGTTCGTGGCCCGCTCGCAGCTCGACGTCGTCGGCAAGGTCGCGAAGGGCCGCACCGGCACCCGCATCCGGTACTGGGCCGACCGGAACATCTTCCCGACGTCGGCGGTGTTCTCGTACGACGAGCTCGTGACCCGCGCCCGGCAGACGAGCTTCCTGGTGCCGGGCCTCACGATCACCGTGCGCGACGAGCGCGGCCTCGCCGGCACCCCCGGCGCCGAGGGCCCGCACGAGGAGGTGTTCCGGCACGACGGCGGCACCGTCGACTTCGCCGACTTCCTCGCGCCGGACGCCCCGGTGACCGACACCTGGCAGCTCACCGGCTCCGGCACCTTCTCCGAGACCGTGCCGGTGCTCGACGCCCGCGGGCACATGACCCCGCAGGAGGTGCAGCGCGACTGCGAGGTCGACGTGGCGCTCCGCTGGGGCACGGGCTACGAGACCGAGGTCCGCACCTTCGTCAACATCATCGCGACGCCCAAGGGCGGCTCGCACCTGGCGGGCTTCGAGACCGCGGTGCTCCGCACGATCCGCAAGCAGGTGGAGGCCAACGCCCGCCGGCTGAAGATCTCCGCGAAGGACGGCGGGGAGAAGATCGAGAAGGACGACGTGCTCGCCGGCCTCACCGCCGTCGTGACCGTCCGGCTGGCCGAGCCGCAGTTCGAGGGCCAGACCAAGGAGGTGCTCGGCACCGCCCCGGTCCGGAACATCGTCGCGAAGGTCGTCGACACCGAGCTCGCCGCGCTGATGACGTCGGCCAAGCGCGAGCACAAGGCCCAGTCGGCCGCGCTGCTCGACAAGGTCGTGGGGGAGATGCGCGCCCGCGTCTCGGCGCGCAAGCAGAAGGAGATCTCCCGCCGGAAGACGGCGCTCGAGTCCTCGTCCCTGCCCGCGAAGCTCGCGGACTGCCGCAGCGACGACGTGTCGCGCAGCGAGCTGTTCATCGTCGAGGGCGACAGCGCGCTCGGCACCGCCAAGCTCGCGCGGTCCTCGGACTTCCAGGCGCTGCTGCCGATCCGCGGCAAGATCCTCAACGTCCAGAAGGCGTCGATCTCGGACATGCTGCGCAACGCCGAGTGCGCCGCGATCATCCAGGTGATCGGCGCGGGGTCCGGCCGCACGTTCGACCTGGACGCCGCGCGGTACGGGAAGATCGTGCTGATGACCGACGCCGACGTCGACGGCGCGCACATCCGCACGCTGCTGCTCACGCTGTTCTTCCGGTACATGCGGCCGCTGGTCGAGGCCGGCCGGGTGTACGCCGCGGTCCCGCCCCTGCACCGCATCGAGGTGATCGGCGCCGGCAGCCGGAAGAACGAGTACGTCTACACGTACTCCGAGGCCGAGCTCGCCGCGACGCTGAAGAAGCTCGACAAGGCCGGCAAGCGCTACAAGGAGGACATCCAGCGCTACAAGGGCCTCGGCGAGATGGACGCGGACCAGCTGTCGGAGACGACGATGGACCCGCGGCACCGCACGCTGCGCCGGGTGACCCTGCCGGCGGCCGAGTCGGCCGACGCGCTGGTCCGCAGCGCGGAGGAGACGTTCGAGCTGCTCATGGGCTCGGACGTCGCGCCGCGCAAGGACTTCATCGTGGCCGGCGCGTCGACGCTGGACGCCTCGCAGATCGACGCCTGACCCGCGGGCTCCCGAGGGCGTCGGGCGCCCGTGACCAGCGCCCCGGTGCCGCCGGCGGCGATTTCGCGTGACAGGGCGGGCGACCGTCGGGCACCGTGTCCCGCATGCCCGAGACGACTGAGACGCCCGCCGTCCCGCCGCTCGCGGTGCGCGCGGCCGCGCCCGCGACGCTCCCCGAGCCCGACCCCGCCGCCACCGGCCTGACCTGGCGCCCGCTCACGCGCGACGACGTCCCGGTGCTCGCCGCGCTGGTCGCCCGGATCGAGGCGGCCGACGCCCAGCCGTTCCGCACCAGCGAGACCGAGGTCGGCGAGGGCTTCGACGGCGACTGGAAGGACCCGGCGCGGGACTCGCGCGTCGGACTCGACGCGGACGGCGTCCCGCGCGCCTGGATCACCCTCGACGCCCCGCCCGGGGACGTCCGGGTCATCCGCGTGTGGGTGTTCGGCGGCGTGGACCCGGAGTGGCGGGGCCGCGGCATCGGGCGCGCGATCCTGGCCTGGGCGACCGCGCGGGCGCGGCAGAAGCTCGTCGAGTCGGGCAAGGACGCGCCCGGGCGCGTCGCGGCGTTCCTGGAGGACCACCGCGCCGACGCGCTCGCGCTGCACGCCGCGGCCGGCTACGCGCCGATCCGCTACTACACCGACATGCGCCGGGACCTGTCCCGCCCGCTCCCGGAGCCCCGCCCGCTCGACGGGGTGCGGATCGTCCCGTGGTCCGCCGAGCTCGACGACGCCGTGCGGCTCGCGCACAACGAGGCGTTCGCCGACCACTGGGGGAGCGAGCCCCGGACGGCCGAGCACTGGCAGCAGGGTCGCGCGATGTTCGCCCCGCAGTGGAGCCACGTCGCCCTCGACGAGGCCACCGGCGAGGTCGCGGGCTACACCCTCTCCGGCCGGTACGAGCACGACTGGGAGGTCGCGGGGTTCACCTCGGGCTACACCGAGCTGCTCGGCGTCCGGCGCGCGTGGCGCGGGCGCGGGATCGCCCCGGCGCTGCTGACCGCCGCCATGGCGTCGTTCCGGGCGGACGGCATGCAGTACGCCGAGCTCGACGTCGACACCGAGAACCCGACGGGCGCGCACGGGCTGTACGCCAGCCTCGGGTACGAGGTGACGCACGGCGCGATCATGTACACGATCGAGGTCTGACGGAACGGCCCCGTCGCGCGACGGCGGGGCCCTACGCTGTGCCCATGGCTCCAGAGGACGGGCGCGCGCAGGTCGACGAGGACGCCACCTGGCGCATGTACCTGGGACTCTCCCGGGAGATGTTCACGGCGCTCGAGCGCGGGCTCGGCGCCGACGCCGGCGTGTCCGTCGCCGACCTCGAGCTGCTGGAGCCGCTGCTCGCGGCCGGGCAGCCGGGCCTGCGGGCCAAGGACCTCGCCGCCGCGGCCGAGTGGCAGGACAGCCGGGTCTCGCACCAGCTGCGCCGCATGGAGTCCCGCGGGCTCGTGACGCGCAGCCGCGACCGGCAGGACGGCCGCGGCACGGTCGTCTGCCTCACCGAGGCGGGCGAGGCGGCCGGGCGGGCCGCGCAGCAGACCCGCCGGGTGCTCGTGCGCGAGCTGCTGCTGTCGCCGCTCGACGACGCGCAGGTGGCGTCGCTCGTCGAGGTCTCGGGCCTGGTGCGCGCCCGCATCGCCGCCACGGGCCAGGCCCGCTGACCGTCACCGAAGCCGGGGCACGCTCGCGTCGTCCCGTCACACGTCGCCGAGATAGGACCGTCCCGCCGGGATAGGACCGTCCAGGGTCCTCTCTCGCCGCGCGGGTCCTCTCTCGGCGCAGGTGTGCGGGCAGCGGGCGGCGCAGCGCGCCGGGTCAGCCGATCGCCAGGGGCGGGGCCGCCAGGGGCTGGCCCGAGCCGTCGCGGCGCTCGTCCGGCTCCGGGAGGTCGACCGGCTGGCCCGCCGAGCCCGTGGCCCGTGCCGGCGCCGGGCCGACCCAGGCGAGGAACAGCGCGTCCTCGCCCTTGAGGAACCGGTGCGCCCGGACGCCGCCGGTGGCCCGGCCCTTGCCCGGGTACCGGGAGAACGGCGTGACCTTGGCCGAGCCCGCCTGCGTGCCGGGCAGCGCGTCCGACGCCCCGGCGACGGTCACCACGACCGGGCCCTCGGCGTCGTCGGCCGCGTCGGACCCCGCGGGGAGCGCGCCGAAGTGCACGACACGGTGGCCGGCGGCGAGCTTGATGCCCGCCATGCCGCCCGCGGGGCGGCCCTGCGGCCGCACGGACGCCGCCGGGAAGTGCAGCAGCGCGGCGTCGGAGGCGACGAACACGAGCTCGTCCTCGTCGGTCACCGCCGCGGCGCCGACCACCTCGTCGCCGTCCTTGAGGCCGATGACCTCCCAGGAGTCGCGGTTCGCGGGCGCCTCGCCGGAGGTCACCCGCTTGACCACGCCCTGCGCGGTGCCGACGGCGAGCGTCGGGGCGTCGGCCGCCACCGACACCAGCCCGATGACCTTCTCGCCCTTGTCGAGGGCGAGCAGCTCGGACAGCGGCAGGCCGCCGGACAGGTTCGGCGCGCCGTCGGTCGGCGGCAGGCCCGGCAGGTCCAGCACGGACACCCGGCGGACGACGCCGCGGGAGGTCAGCACGCCGACCTCGCCGCGCACCGAGGTCGCGACGGCGCCGGCCAGCACGTCGTGCTTGGACCGCCCGGCGCCGGGCACGGGCCGCAGCTCGACGTCGGTGCTGCCGGTGCGCGCGACCAGGCCGGTCGCGGACAGCAGCGCGTAGCAGGGGGTGTCCTCGATCTCGAGCGACAGGGCCGGGGTGGCGGCGCGCCCGGACCGCGGCGCGGGCGCGCCCTCGGCGGCGGTCGCCACGCCGCCCGCGGACTCCAGCAGGATCGTGCGGCGCGGGGTGCCGTAGGTCGCGGCGACCTCGGCCATCTCGTCGCTGACCGTGGTCCGGAGCAGCGCCTCGTCGCCGAGGATCGCCTGCAGCGCCTCGATCTCGCCGAGCAGCTCGTCGCGCTCCTTCTCCAGCTCGATGCGGGAGAACTTCGTGAGCCGGCGCAGCCGGAGCTCGAGGATGTACTCGGCCTGCGGCTCGGACAGGTCGAACACCTGGCGCAGCCGGGTGCGCGCGGCGTCCGCGTCGTCGGAGGACCGGATGACCTGGATGACCTCGTCGATGTCGACGATCGCGATGAGCAGGCCCTCGACCAGGTGCAGCCGCTCCTGCTTCTTCCGCAGCCGGAACTGGCTGCGGCGCCGGACCACGGAGATGCGGTGGTCGACCCAGACCTGGAGCAGGTCGCGGAGCCCGAGGGTGCGGGGCTGGCCGTCGACCAGGGCGACGTTGTTGATCGAGAACGAGTCCTCGAGCGGGGTGTACCGGTAGAGCTGCTCGAGCACGGCCTCGGGGTTGAACCCGGTCTTCACCTCGATGACCAGGCGCAGGCCGTGCTGCCGGTCGGTGAGGTCGAGGGCGTCCGAGATGCCGGAGAGCTTCTTGGACTGCACGCCCTCCTTGATCTTCTCGATGACCTTCTCCGGGCCGACGGTGTACGGCAGCTCGGTGACGACGATGCCCTTGCGGCGCGGGGTGACGTTCTCGATCCGCGCGGTGGCCCGGGTGCGGAACGCGCCGCGGCCGGTGCGGTAGGCGTCGCGCACGCCCTCCAGGCCGACGATCTTGCCGCCGCTGGGCAGGTCGGGGCCGGGCACGAACCGCATGAGCTCGTCCAGCGTGGCCTCGGGGTGCAGCACCAGGTGCCGGGCGGCCGCGACGACCTCGACCAGGTTGTGCGGCGCCATGTTGGTGGCCATGCCGACGGCGATGCCGGACGCCCCGTTGACCAGCAGGTTCGGGATCGCGGCGGGCAGCACGCCGGGCTGGGTCAGCTTGTTGTCGTAGTTCGGGACGAAGTCGACGACGTCCTCGTCCAGGCTCTGCGTCATCGCGAGCGCGGACGGCGCCATGCGCGCCTCGGTGTACCGCGGGGCGGCGGGGCCGTCGTCGAGCGAGCCGAAGTTGCCGTGCCCGTCGACCAGCGGCAGCCGCAGGGAGAACGGCTGCGCCATGCGCACCATCGCGTCGTAGATCGCGGTGTCGCCGTGCGGGTGCAGCTTCCCCATCACCTCGCCGACCACGCGGGCCGACTTCACGAACGGCCGGTCCGGGCGCAGGCCCATGTCGGACATCTGGAACAGGATGCGGCGCTGGACCGGCTTGAGGCCGTCCCGGGCGTCGGGCAGGGCGCGCGAGTAGATGACCGAGTAGGCGTACTCGAGGAACGAGCCCTCCATCTCGGTGGCGACGTCGATGTCGACGATGCGCTCGACGACGTCCTCCGGCGGGACGTCGGGTGTGCTGCTGCGGCGCGCCATGCTGGGGGCTGCTCCCGGGATCGGCGGTGCGGGTGGTCGGCGCCCATTGTCGCCGCTCCGCGCGCCTGTGGACCACCACGACGCGCGGCGCGCCGGTTGGTTAGGCTCGTGGGCATGGCCGAGAGCACCGGGGGCGCGCCCGACGAGGCGGCGGACTACCCGGAGAGCTGGGAGGCCGACGTCGTCCTCCGCGACGGCAGCACCACGCACGTGCGGCCGATCCGGCCCGAGGACGCGGACGCCCTGCAGGCGTTCCACGTCGGGCAGTCCGAGGCGTCGATCGTGTTCCGGTTCTTCGCCCCGCTGGAGCGGCTGGGGGACCGGGACCTCGCGCGGTTCACCCGCGTCGACCACCGGGACCGGGTCGCGCTCGTCGCGGTGACGGCGGACGACGCGATCATCGGCGTCGCCCGGTACGACAAGGTCGGCCCGGACGAGGCGGAGGTGGCCTTCAACATCGCCGACGCGCACCACGGCCGCGGGCTGGGCTCCGTCCTGCTCGAGCACCTGGCCGCGGCGGCGCGCGAGCGCGGCATCCGCCGGTTCACCGCGGACGTGCTGCCCCAGAACGGCCGGATGATCGCGGTGTTCCGCGAGGCCGGGTACTCGCTGCAGCAGCGCCTGGAGGACGGCGTGGTGACGGTGGGGTTCGACATCGACCCGACGGACCGGTCGCTCGCGGTGATGATGGCCCGCGAGCACGCCGCCGAGGCGCGCAGCGTCCAGGCGCTGCTCACCGCCCGGTCGGTGCTGGTGCTGTCGTCGCCGAGCGCCGAGCCGGGGTCGCTGGACGACCGCCGCGCCGAGCGGGTGCTGGCGGACCTGGTCGGCGGCGTGCCGTCGGCGGCGGACCCCGCGCACCGCACGGGCGCGGTCACGGCGGCCGGCGGCGACGAGCGCGGCGTCGAGGTGCACGTGGTCGGCCGCCCGGCGCCCGACGGCGCCGACCCGCGCCCGACGGTGCACCACTGGGACCGCCTCGACGACGTCCCCGGCCCCGTCGACCTCGCCGTGCTCGCGCTGCCCGCCGCGGAGGCCGTCGTCGCGGTCCGCGCGCTCGGTCGGATCGGGGTCAAGGGGGTCGTCGTGCTGTCGGGCGGGTACGCCGAGCAGGGCCCGACCGGGCTCGCGCTGCAGCGCGCCCTGCTCCGGGCGGCGCACGCGGCCGGGCTCCGGGTGGTGGGCCCGCGGTCGTACGGCCTGCTCGCGCACGCCGCGGGCGGCCTGCTGAACGCCTCGCTCACCGAGGACCCGCCGCCGCCCGGGCGGATCGGCCTGTTCTGCCAGTCCGCCTCGACCGCGGTGTCGATCCTCGGCTCGGTGCGCCGCCGGCACCTCGGCCTCGCGCACCTCGTCTCCGCGGGCAACCGCGCCGACGTGTCCGGCAACGACCTCATGCAGTTCTGGCAGGACGACGACGCGACGGACGTCGTCGCGCTGTACCTGGAGTCGATCGGCAACCCGCGCAAGTTCTCCCGCGTCGCCCGGCGCCTGGCGACCGCCAAGCCCGTCGTCGTGGTGACCGCCGGGCGGTCCGGGCACGTCGTGCCGCCCGGGCACGCGGTCCGCCCCACGCAGGCGTCCCGGCAGACGCTGCAGGAGGTCATGCGCCGCTCGGGCGTCGTGCTCGTCGACAACGTGCACCAGATGCTCGAGGTCTCGCAGCTGTTCGCCCTGCAGCCGCTGCCCCCGGGCCGCCGCGCCGCGGTCGTCGCCTCGTCGTCCGCCGCCGCGTCGCTGGTGTCCGAGGCGCTGGCCGCCGCGGGGTTCACCGTCGCCCGCGCGCCGGCGATCCTGCACGAGGACGCCGACGACGCGAAGGTCGAGCGCACGTTCGCCGCGGTGTACGCCGACCCGGACGTCGAGGTCGTCGTCACCATGCACGTGCCGACCGTCGGGCCGCGGGACGACCGCGTCGCCCAGGCGCTCGCCCGGCACGCCGCCGGGTCGGGCCGCACGTCCGTCGCCTGCCTGCTGGGGCTGCACGGCGCGACGCCCGCGCTCACCGCGCCCGACGCGGACGGCGCCCTGCGCACCGTCCCCGCCTACACCACCCCGGAGGACGCCGTCCTCGCGCTGGACCAGGCCGCCCGGTACGCCGCGTGGCGGGCGGCCGACCGCGGCCGGCTCGTCGCGCCCGAGGGCATCCACGCCCGCACCGCGCGCCGCCGCATCGCGGGCTGGCTCGACGAGGCCGGCAGCCGCGCGTCGCTGGACCTGACGCACGAGCAGGTCGCCGAGCTCCTGGGCCTCGCCGGCGTCGAGGTGTTCCCGACCGTCGGGGTGCACGACGCGGACGAGGCCGTCGCCGCGGCGGACCGGCTGGGCTGGCCGGTCGCGCTCAAGTCGACCGTCCCGGCGCTGCGGCACCGGTCGGACCTCGGCGGGGTGCGGCTCGACGTGCACGACGAGGCCGAGCTGCGCGCCGACGTCGACCAGGTGCTCGCGCTGGCCGCCGGCCGGGAGCCCGAGCCGGGGCGCGCGCCGCTCGAGGTGCAGGCGATGGCCCCGCACGGGGTCGCCTGCGTCATCCGGTCCGCCGAGGACCCGCTGTTCGGCCCGGTGCTCGGGTTCGGGCTCGGCGGCGACACCACGGACCTGCTCGGCGACGTGGCCTGGGCGGTGCCGCCGCTCACCGACGTCGACGTGTCCGACATGGTGCGCGCGCCCCGGTCCTCGCCCCGGCTGTTCGGCTACCGGGGCGTCCCGCCGCTCGACGTCGCCGCGCTGGAGGACGTCCTGGCCCGGGTGGCCGTCCTGTCGGACCAGCTCCCGGAGCTGCTGCACCTGGAGCTGAACCCGGTCGTGGTGGCCGAGCGCGGCGCCTACGTGCTGGGCGCGACGGCCCGGGTCGGGGTGGCCGGCACCCGCGCGGACGGCCCGCGCCGCGCGCTGCCCGTCTGACGCCCGGCGCCGGGGTGTGACGGCGCCGCCCCTCGGGTGGGAGGATGTCCGGGTGCCTGCCCCCTCCACCGACCTGCTCCGTGACCTGCACCGCGCCGGGTACTACCCCGACCTGGTCGCCGACGTCCTGGACGTCGCCCTCGCGGACGAGCCCGTCGAGGCCTACCTCGTGCACCCCGAGACCACGTTCGACGCGCAGGAGGTGCGCCGGCACGTCACCGTCCTGGCGCTGACCCCGACGCGCCTCGTGGTCGCGCACGTCGACGACCACCCGGCCGACAGCGAGCACCCCTCGGCCAGCGCCGCCGCCACCACCGAGGCCGTGCCGCTGTCCGAGCTGCGCTCCGTCGCGCTCACGCACGTGATCGCGAGCCCGGAGCAGCACCGCCCGGGCACCGCCGCCGCCGAGCTCACGCTCGCGGTCGGCTGGGGAGCGGTGTCCCGCGTCGACCTGGAGCCCGCGACCTGCGCGGACCCGGCCTGCGAGGCGGACCACGGCCTGACCGGCACGCTGACCCCCGACGACGTGGTCGTCCGGGTGTCCGCGGTCGCCGAGGGCGAGAGCGCCGTCCGCGACGCCGTGGCGTTCGCCAAGCGGCTGTCCGCGGCGAGCGCGCGCTGACGATGACCGCCGCCGCGTCGTCCACCGTGCCGGCCCGGCTCGCGGACGCGGGCCTGGTGCCGCCCGACTACGAGGGCCCCTCGCTGTCCGGACTGCTGCCCGCGGTGGCCGACGCCCTCGGCGCGCCCGTCCCCGACGGCCCGGCGCGCCGCGCGCAGCTCGGGCTGCCGGAGGCGCACCGGGTGTGCGTCGTGCTCGTCGACGGCCTGGGCTACGAGAACCTCACCGAGCGCGCCGGGCACGCCCCGTTCCTGCGGTCGCTGCTGAACGGCGCCGGGCCGCTGTCCGCGGGCTACCCGTCGACGACGGCCGCGTCGATGGGCTCGTTCGGCACCGGCACCGGCCCGGGCCGCACCGGCCTGGTCGGCTACACCGTCCGCAACCCCGCGAGCGGCGGCCTCGCCAACATGGTGTCGTGGGACGGCCTCGGCCCGGCCCGGGAGTGGCAGCGCGAGCCCACGGTCTTCGAGCGGCTGGTCGCGCACGGCATCACGGTGACCACCGTCGGTCCCGCCAAGTTCATGGGCTCCGGCCTGACCGAGGCGGCCCTCCGCGGCGGCGGGTACCGCGCGGCGGAGTCGCTGGCCCAGCGGGTCGACGCGGCGCTGCGGCTGCTGCGCGAGCCCGGGCTGGTCTACCTGTACTGGGGCGACGTCGACAAGACCGGCCACCACGAGGGCGCCGGCTCCTGGCAGTGGGGCGACCAGCTCGAGGCGCTCGACGGCGAGCTGCGCCGGCTGGTCCGGTCGCTGCCGAAGGACGCCACCGTCGTCGTCACCGCCGACCACGGCATGGTCGACGTGGACCCCGCCCGGCGCCGGGACGTCGCGACCACCCCCGGGCTGGCCGAGGGCGTCGCGCTGGTGGCGGGGGAGCCGCGCGCGGTGCACGTGCACCTCGAGCCCGGCGTGGACCCGCGCGCGGCGGAGGCGCGGTGGGCCGACGTGCTCGGCGACGACGCGGTCGTGCTCACCGGGGACGACGCCGTGGCGGCGGGGCTGTTCGGCCCGGTGTCCGCGCACGTGCGGCCCCTGATCGGCGACCTGGTGGTCGCGGCGACGGGCCGGGCCACGGTGGTGGACTCCCGGACCCAGACGGCGGCGTCGCTGCAGCTCGTCGGCGTGCACGGGTCGCTGACCCCCGCGGAGCTGCGGGTGCCGCTGCTCGCGGTGCACACCTGAGCCGGCGCGCCGCCCGCACCCCCCGCACACCGAGCACGACGAGGAACGAGGAGCACGTGGCCGAGCTGGTCTTCTTCTGCGGCACCATGGACTGCGGCAAGTCCACCCTGGCGCTGCAGATGCACCACAACCACACCGCCCGCGGCCGGGGCGGGGTGCTGTTCACCCAGAACGACCGCGCGGGGGAGCACGTGCTGTCCTCGCGGCTCGGCCTGTCGGTGCCCGCGCACGAGGTCACCCCCGCGACGGACTTCTGGGACGAGGTCGTGCAGCGGCGCAGCCGCGGGGCGCGGGTGGACTTCCTCATCTGCGACGAGGCGCAGTTCTACTCCGCCGAGCAGGTCGAGCAGCTCGGCCGGGTCGTCGACGACCTGGAGGTGGACGTGTTCGCCTTCGGGATCACCACGGACTTCCGGACCCGGCTGTTCGCGGGGTCGGCGCGGCTGCTCGAGCTGGCGGACCGCGTCGAGACGCTGCAGGTGCAGGCGCTGTGCTGGTGCGGGGCGCGCGCCACGCAGAACGCCCGCACCGAGCACGGCGTCATGGTCGTCGAGGGCGCGCAGGTCGTCGTCGGGGACGTGGCGGTGCCCGCGGACGGCGACGCCGTGGGCTACGAGGTGCTGTGCCGGAAGCACCACCGGCTGCGGATGACGGCGCGCACGTCGGGTGCGCCGGCGCTGTCGCCCCAGACGCTCGGGCTGCTCGCGGGGGACTGAGCCCGGACCGCGCCCGCGGGGGCGGCCTCACCGCCCCCGCGCGGGCCTCACTCCGGCTTCGCGCCGAAGACGATCTCGTCCCAGCTCGGCACCTTCGGCCGGCCCCGGCGCCCGCCGGACCGCGGCCGCGGCTGGTCCCCGGGCCGCGTCGGCGTGGTGTCCTCGTCCGGCGCGGGGGCGGGCTCCGGCTCGCCCGGCTCGAGCGCGACCGGGGTCTCCGGCTCGTCCCCGGTGGCGTGCGGCCGAGCCGGCGCCGGGTAGATCCGGGCCTCGGCGGCGGGCTCGACGTCCACCGGGTGCGCCCCGGGGGCCGCGGGCTCGTCGAGCTGGCCGAAGTCGAACGCGTGCTGCGGCCCGAAGCCGCCGAATGCGTCGCCGTCCTCGTCGTCCTCGAGGTCGAGCGTCTGCCGCACGCCGCGCCGGGCGCGCAGGTCGTCCAGCAGCTCGTGCGTCGCCCGCAGGTCGTCCGCGGGGTCCTCCTCCTCGCGGTGCTGCGCCCGTCCGGGCGCGTCGACCGCGGCGAGCACCGGGCGCACGTCGGCGTCGACGTCGTACACGAGGTCGCGCACGGCGGACAGGTGCCGGCGGGGGACCGGGCCGTCGGCGATCTCCGTCTCGGAGAGCCAGCGGGCCTCGTCCTCCTCCGCGTGCACCGCGCGCGCCTGCGCGTCGTAGGTCCAGCGCGCCTCGCGGGCGTCGTCCTCCACGCGGAACCGCGCGACGACCACCCAGCCGCCGCCGCCCTCGCGGTACGCGTCCCAGGTCACGGCCGCCGTGTCGACGCCGCGCGCCGCCAGCCGGTCGACGACCAGCTCGCCCAGCACGGGCGCGCCGACGTCGCGGCCCACCCGGGTGCCGCGGGCCTGCTCGGCCACGAACTCGCGCTCGGCGAGCACGGGGCCCTCGAACCGCCGCACGTGCTCGACGGCCAGCCCCGACTCCTCGGCGATCTGCTCCGCGGACTGCCCGGCGCGCACGCGTGCCTGGATCTCCCGCGGGCTCGGCACGCCCGACTGCTCGGCGCGGATCTGCTCCAGCTGCGGGCGGTCGCGGCGGACCGCCGCTCGCAGCGGCTCGTCGATGCGCAGGCGGTAGCGCTGCCCGTCGGCGGCGGCGAGGACCAGGTGCTCCCCGTCCTCGTGCAGCCCGATCAGCTCCAGCTCGGCCATCACCTCTCCCATCGTTCCGCGGACGAGCCTGCCACCGCCGGGGCCCGATCCCGGGGAGGCTCGGCGGTGCGCCGCCGGAACTCCCGGCTGCCATGATCTCCCCTGTGCACGTCGACCTCCCCCTGCAGCCCGTGCTCGAGCTCCTGGGCGTGTTCGTCGGCGCGCTGTCCGGCGGCCTCGCCGCGGTGCGCAAGGGCTTCGACATCTTCGGCATCGTCGTCCTGGCCTGGGTCGCGGGCCTCGGCGGCGGCATCCTGCGCGACGTCCTGATCGGCGCGATCCCGCCGGTGGGCATCGCGCAGTGGGAGTTCGTCGCCACCGCCTGCGCCGCGGGACTCGTGACCTGGGCCGCGCACCCCGGCCTGCACCGGCTGCGCCGCCTCGTGCTGGTCCTCGACGCGGGGGCGCTGGCGCTGTTCACGGTCGTCGGGACGGTCAAGGCGCTGGACTACGGCGTCGGGGCGACCGCGGCGGTGTTCGCCGGGATCATCACCGGCGTCGGCGGCGGCGTGCTCCGGGACCTGCTCACCGGCGAGCTGCCCGCCGTGCTGCACCAGCGGCAGCTGTACGCGATCCCGTCGCTGCTCGGGGCGCTCGTGCTCGCCGTGCTGTGGCGCGAGGACGCGCTGTCCGAGGGCACGGTGCTGGCCGCGGTCGTCGGGGTGCTCGGCGTCCGGCTGGTCGCCCTCCGGTTCGGCTGGCAGGCCCCGGGCCCGTGGGACCGCGAGGCCGCCCGGGCCCGGCTCGGCCGGGTCGGCGGGGTGGGTCGCGCCGGGCGGGCGCCCCGCGAGCAGCCGGCGCCGCTGCTGCGCTGGGTCGCCCGGGTGCGCCGGTCGCGCGCGGCGGGCCGGGAGGCCGGGGAGCCGGGCGCCGGCGGGGGACCGGACGCCGGCTGACCCCCCGTGCCGGGCGCCGCTCGGGCAGGATGGGCCGCGTGACGAGCGCTCCCGAGTCTCCCGCCGCCCTGCCGGACCCCGCCGAGGTCCGCGCCCTCACCGAGCTCGCCGAGCGCCTCGCGCGCTCCGCGGGCGACCTGATCCGCACCACGAGCCCCGAGCGGGTCCAGGTGGCCGCCACCAAGTCCAGCGACGTCGACCCGGTCACCGCGATGGACCTCGCCTCGGAGACCCACCTGCGCGAGCTGCTCGCCGCGCACCGCCCGCAGGACGGCGTGCTGGGCGAGGAGCACGGGCTGGAGCCGGGCACCAGCGGGCTCACCTGGGTGCTCGACCCGATCGACGGCACGGTCAACTACCTGTACGGCGTCCCGGCGTTCGCGGTGTCCGTGGGCGTCGTCGCCGGCGACCCCGAGCCGGAGCGCTGGACCCCGGTCGCCGGCTGCGTGCACGCGGTCGCGGACGGCCGCACGTACACCGCCGGCCGCGGCCAGGGCGCGTTCCGCGACGGCCGGCGCATCGAGGCCAACCCGGCGCGCCCGCTCGCCACGTCGCTGGTCGGCACGGGCTTCGGCTACCTCGAGCAGCGGCGCCGCGCGCAGGGCCGGGTGCTCGCCGCGCTGCTGCCGCAGGTCCGGGACATCCGGCGCATCGGCTCCGCGGCGCTGGACCTGTGCCGGGTGGCCGAGGGGTCGCTCGACGCGCACTACGAGCGCGGCCTCAACCCCTGGGACCTCGCGGCCGGGCAGATCATCGCGATCGAGGCGGGTGCGCAGGTCAGCGGCCTGCGCGGGCGTCCCGCGGGGGTCGAGATGTCCGTCGTCGGGCCCGCCGCGACGGTCCAGGCGCTGGCCGCGCTGCTCGCCGACCTGGGCGCCGACGCGGACGACTGAGCCGGGCGTGCACGCCGCCGGGAAATGAGGCACAATCCGGGGCGCCTGACCGGGAACAAACGGCGACCCCCGTTCGCTTGATCCCGCGTACGCCGATCCCGACCACCAGACGGAGCGTGACCACACCACATGGCAACCGACTACGACGCCCCGCGCAAGACCGAGGAGGACCTCAGCGAGGACTCGCTGCAGGAGCTCCAGGCCCGGCGCTCCGACAAGAACTCGGGCGTGGTGGACGAGGACGAGACCGAAGCGGCCGAGGGGTTCGAGCTCCCGGGCGCGGACCTGTCGGGCGAGGAGCTCTCGGTCCGGGTGCTGCCGCGCCAGGCCGACGAGTTCACCTGCTCGAAGTGCTTCCTGGTCCACCACCGCAGCCAGCTCGCCTACGAGAAGGACGGCATGCCCGTCTGCTCGGAGTGCGCGGCCTGAGCTGCCGACCGGGCGCGCACGCCTGATCGGCAGGCGAGCGCGTCCCACCCAGCCGTCACGACGCCGGCCGGACCCCGACGGGTCCGGCCGGCGTCGTCGTGCGCGGGGCGTCAGGCCGCGGGGCGCCCGCCGTCCGCCGACCCGTCCGCCGTCCCGCCGAGCGCCGCGACCAGGTCCGCCGGCCGCCGGGTCGAGACCACCCAGTAGGGCGTGGGGTCCGCCGGGTCGTCCAGCTCGACGCGCACCGCGGTCCGCACCCAGCCGCGCAGGCACACGTGCGCGCGGGCGTCCAGCCCCGGGCCGAGCTCGTGCCGGGTCCCGTCCGCGTCGAGCGCGCGCGGCGCGCGGAGCAGGGCGACCGGGACGTGCGCGTCGCCCGCGTGCAGCTCGCCGCCCTCGACGCTGACCCGCGTGGCGAGGCGCGCCGCGGCCAGCGCGGCGGCGACGAGGGCCAGCGCGGCCCCGACGCCCGCGGCCACCGGGGACAGGGGGAGCAGCACGATGCCGACCATCGCGGCCAGGGCGGGCACGGCGACCCAGCCGGCGGGGGAGGGCCAGAGGCGCTCGGCGAAGGCGGGGGCGGTCGTCGTCTGCACGGCCCCAGCATCCCACCTGCGGCGGGTAGGGTCGGGGCCCGTGACGGACGACGCGCCCGCCCCGGCGGCCACCGAGACCATGACCATCCGGCTGCGCCGCCTCGACGAGGGCGTGCCGGTCCCGGCCTACGCCCACCCCGGCGACGCCGGCGCGGACCTGGTGACCCGGGTCGCCGCGACGATCGAGCCCGGCGAGCGGGTCACCGTGCCGACCGGCATCGCGATCGCGCTGCCCGAGGGGTACGCCGCCTTCGTGCACCCGCGCTCCGGCCTGGCCGCGCGGCACGGCCTGACGATCGTCAACGCGCCCGGCACCGTGGACGCGGGCTACCGCGGCGAGATCGCCGTGACCCTGCTCAACACCGACGCGCGCGAGCCGGTCGTGCTGCACCGCGGCGACCGGGTCGCCCAGCTGGTGGTCCAGCGCGTCGAGCGCGCGCTGTTCGTCGAGGTCGACGAGCTGCCGGACTCGGTGCGCGGCACGGGCGGCTTCGGGTCGAGCGGCGGCTGGCGGGCGGCCGGCGCCCCCGCCGGTGCGCCCACGGCGGACACGCAGGCGGCCGGCTAGGTGGTCCGTGGCGTGCGGACTATCGTGGAGCCGAACGCGCCCGCGACGCGGGCGACCCGGAGAGGGGACTGAGGGTGGCGCTATTCCGGCGCGGTGCGAAGGACCGCACCGCCCAGGACCAGACCGCGGCCGGCGTCGACGCAGCCGAGGGGGCCGCCGATCAGGCGGGCACCGCGGACACCGCGGGCGACGGACCCGCGGTGCAGGACGCGACCCCGGAGGACCCGGCCCCGGCCGTCGTCGACCGGTCCGCAGGCCCGTGGGACTCCACCGAGGAGATCCCGCCCGGCCCGCGCGTCGACCTGGGCGCCCTGCGGCTGCCCGGCGTGCACGGCATGGAGCTGCGCATGGAGATCGACAAGAAGTCCGGCACCGTGACGGCCGTCGGCGTGACCCTCGACGGCTCGACGCTGCAGATGCAGGCGTTCGCCGCGCCGCGGACCGACGGCATCTGGGACGAGATCCGCGAGGAGATCGGCGAGTCCGTGCGCAAGCAGGGCGGCGCCGTCGACGACGTGCCCGGCCCGTTCGGCCGCGAGCTGCTCGCCCGGCTGCCCGTGCGCACCCCCGAGGGCCGCACCGGCCACCGCCCGGCGCGGTTCGTCGGCGTCGACGGCCCCCGGTGGTTCCTGCGCGGCGTCATCACCGGCCGCGCCGCGGTCGACGAGGAGGCCGCCGGCACGCTCGAGGACCTGTTCCGCAGGACCGTCGTCGTGCGCGGGACCGAGGCGCGCGCCCCGCGCGACCTGCTCGCGCTCACGCTGCCCCACCAGGCGGAGGGCGTCGCACCCCAGCCGGCCGCGCCGGCCGCACCCACGTTCGACCCGCTGAAGCGCGGGCCGGAGATCACGGAGATCCGCTGACATGTCACCGCTGTCGCTGCGGGAGGGCCTGCGCCGGGCCGTCGCCTCGCAGGAGGAGATCGAGGCCTCGGAGGAGCGGGAGGACGCGGTCCGCGCCAAGGGCTGCGTGCCCGTCTCGCAGACCCCCGACCGGCATCGCGTGAAGGTGTCGGGCGTGATCCGCTCGGTCGTGCTGCGCCCGCGCCAGGGCGTGCCCGCGCTCGAGGCCGACCTGTACGACGGCTCCGGCAACCTGGTGCTCGTCTGGCTGGGCCGCCGCGAGATCGCCGGCATCGAGCCGGGCCGCCGGCTCAAGGTCGAGGGCCTGGTGTGCACCCGCGAGGGCCGGCGCTCGATGTTCAACCCGCGCTACGAGCTGCGGCCGCGGCCGGGTGAGTGAGCCGACGCCCGCCGGCGGCCGCGAGCCGTCGGTGACGCCGGAGCCGCCCGCCGCGGCGCAGCCGCCCGTGCCGCCCGCCGCGGCGCCCGAGGACGCCGTGCCCGCCCGCGGGATGCGCGCGATCGAGGCGGAGGACTTCTCGATCGCCGAGTCCGTCGGCGGCGTGCGCGGCGCGGTCGAGTCGGTGCTGCCCGGCCTGCTGTTCGTCGTCGTGTTCGTCGCGTCCGGCCAGCAGCTGCGGCCCGCGCTGATCGCGTCCGTCGCCGCCGCGGTGCTCGCGGTCGTCGCGCGCCTCGTGCAGCGCAGCCCGCTGACCCAGGCGCTCTCGGGCGTCCTCGGCGTCGGCATCGGCGTGGTCTGGGCGTGGCGCACCGGCGACGCGAGCGACTACTTCGCCTGGGGCCTGCTCACCAACGTCGCCTACCTGCTGGCGTTCGTCGTCTCGGTGCTGGTCCGCTGGCCGCTGGTCGGCGTCGTCCTCGGCCTGTTCCGCGGCGACGGCCCGATGTCCGAGCAGGGCTCGTGGGCCGGCGCGCTCGCCTGGCGGAAGGACCCCGTCCTGCTGCGCCGGTACGCGCTCGTCACCTGGCTGTGGGCCGGGATGTTCGCCGCGCGGCTGGTCGTGCAGGTGCCGCTGTACTACGCCGACGAGGTCGCGTGGCTCGGCACGGCCAAGCTCGTGATGGGCGTGCCGCTCACGGCGCTGGTGCTGTGGGCGAGCTGGATCCTGGTACGCGGCTCGACAGCAGCGCGGCCAGGTCCGCCTCGGACGCGTCCCGCCCCGTGACGAACAGCAGCTCGTCGCCGCCCTCCAGGGTGTCGTCCCCGGACGGCTGGAACGGGCGGTCGTCGCGCACGATCGCGGCGAGCACCGTGTCGGCCGGCCAGTCGATCTGACCGACCAGCGACCCCGCGAGCGGCGAGCCCTCGGGGAGCGTCAGCTCCAGGATGTCCGCGCCGGACTGGTGGAACGTGAAGATCCGCACCAGGTCGCCGACGGAGACGGCCTCCTCGATCATCGCCGTCATGATCCGCGGGGTGGAGACGGCGACGTCCACGCCCCACGCCTCGTCGAACATCCACTCGTTCTTCGGGTTGTTCACCCGGGCGACCGTGCGCGGCACGCCGTACTCGGTCTTGGCGAGCAGCGAGATGACCAGGTTGGCCTTGTCGTCACCGGTGGCGGCCACGACGACGTCGCACTCGTCCGTGCGCGCCTGGGTCAGCGTCGGCAGCTCGCACGCGTCGGCCAGCAGCCAGTCCGCGTCGGCCACCTGCGCGACGCGCATGGCGGAGGGCTGGCGGTCGATCAGCGTGACCTCGTGCCCGTTGGCGAGCAGCTCGCGCGCGATGGAGCGGCCGACGGAGCCGGCGCCCGCGATGACGACCCTCACGCCTGCACCTCCGGCGCCACGGTGAGGGTCCGCTCGACGGCGGCCGACTCGTCGGTCCGCAGCAGCAGGTGCACGATGTCGCTCTCCTGGAGGACGGTCTGCGCGTCGGGCAGCAGCCCGTCGCCGTAGCGGGTGAGGTAGGCGACGCGGGCGCCCGTGGCCTCCTCGATCAGGCGCAGCGGCTTGCCGACCCAGCCGGCGTGCACGTCGACCTCGGACAGGCTGATCTTGCCGGACGCGTCGGTGAACTGGCTGGTCGCGCCCATGGGCAGCAGCCGGCGCAGCACCTGGTCGGCGGTCCACCGGACGGTCGCGACCGTCGGGATGCCGAGCCGCTGGTAGATCTCCGCGCGGTGCGGGTCGTAGATCCGGGCGACCACGTTCTCGACCCCGAACGTCTCGCGCACGACGCGCGCGGCCAGGATGTTCGAGTTGTCGCCGTCGGACACGGCCGCGAAGCCGTACGCGTCGTCGATGCCCGCCTGGCGCAGCGTGTCGCGGTCGAAGCCGAGGCCGGTGACCTTGCTGCCGGCGAACTCCGCGTCGAGCCGGCGGAACGAGTCCGGGTTCTGGTCGATCACCGCGACGGAGTGCCCGTGGGACTCGAGCGACTGCGCGAGCGTGGCGCCGGCGCGGCCGCAGCCCATGATGACGAAGTGCACAACGCGGAACGCTATACCCCGCGCGGACCGCCGGGCACGCCGGTGGTCCCGGGACGGGTCCGGTGCCGGATCGGCCGCGGTGCGCCTAGCATGGTCGCTCGTGCCGGATCTCGCGGATGCCGCCAAACGCTTGCTGCTCGGACGACCGGTCCGCAGCGAGAACTTGGGGCACACCCTCCTCCCGAAGCGGATCGCCCTGCCGATCTTCGCGTCGGACGCGCTGTCGTCCGTCGCCTACGCCCCCGACGAGGTGCTGCTGACGCTCGCCCTCGCCGGCGTGAGCGCCACCGTCATCTCCCCGTGGGTCGGCCTCGCCGTCGTCATCGTGATGATCACGGTCATCGCGTCGTACCGGCAGAACGTGCACGCCTACCCCTCGGGCGGCGGCGACTACGAGGTCGCCACCGTGAACCTGGGTCCGAAGGCCGGCGTCACCGTCGCCAGCGCGCTGCTCGTCGACTACGTGCTCACCGTCGCGGTGTCCGTGTCGTCCGGCGCGCAGTACGCCGCGTCCGCCATCCCGGCGCTGCGCGGGCACGAGGCGCTGTTCGCGGTCGCCATCGTCGTGCTGCTCACCCTCGCGAACCTGCGCGGCGTCCGGGAGTCCGGCAACGCCTTCGCGATCCCGGTGTACCTCTACATGGTCGCCGTGGGCAGCACCGCGATCTTCGGCTTCGTGCAGTACCTGACCGGCGACCTGCAGCCCGCCGCGTCCAGCGCGCTGACCATCGTCCCCGCCGACGGCTTCGACCAGGGGCTCATGGGCGCCGCGGGCGCGTTCCTCGTGCTCCGGGCGTTCGCGTCCGGCTCCGCTGCCCTCACCGGCGTCGAGGCGATCAGCAACGGCGTGCCCTCGTTCCGGAAGCCGAAGTCGAAGAACGCCGCGACCACCCTGCTCCTGCTGGGCGGGCTGTCGGTGTTCCTCATCATGTCGATCCTGACGCTCGCGCGGCTCACCGGCGTGCACTACGTCGAGGACCCGTCGACCCAGCTCCTGGACAACGGCGTGCCGGTGGGCGAGGAGTACGTGCAGGACCCGGTCATCGGGCAGCTCGCGCAGACGATCTTCCACTCGTTCCCGCCGGCGTTCTACCTGGTCTCGGTCGTCACCGGCCTCATCCTGATCCTCGCCGCGAACACGGCGTTCAACGGGTTCCCGGTGCTCGGCTCGATCCTCGCGAAGGACGGCTACCTGCCGCGCCAGCTGCACACCCGCGGCGACCGGCTCGCGTTCTCCAACGGGATCATCGCCCTGGCCGCCGGCGCGATCGCGCTGATCCTGGCCTTCGACGCCCAGGTCACCCGGCTCATCCAGCTGTACATCGTGGGCGTGTTCGTGTCGTTCACGCTGTCCCAGCTCGGGATGATCAAGCACTGGACGCGCGAGCTGCGGACCCAGCCCGACCCCGACCGCCGCCGGCAGATGCTCCGGTCCCGGGTGATCAACGCGATCGGCTTCGGCATGACCGCGACCGTGCTGGTCATCGTGCTCATCACCAAGTTCACGCACGGCGCCTGGATCGCGATCCTCGCGATGATCATCGTGTTCATCGGCATGCAGGGCATCCGCCGGCACTACGACGCGGTCAAGGCCGAGCTCGCGCTGGGCGCCGACCCCGCCGCGGCCCGCGCGCTCCCGAGCCGGGTGCACGCGCTCGTGCTCGTCTCGCACCTGCACCGGCCGACCATGCGGGCCATCGCGTACGCCCGGGCGTCGCGTCCGCAGACCATCGAGGCCGTCACCGTCGGCGTGGACCCGGAGGACGCCGCCGCGCTCCGCGAGCAGTGGGAGGCCATGGACCTCCCGGTGCCGCTCCGGGTGCTCGACTCGCCGTTCCGCGAGATCACCCGGCCCGTGATCACCTACGTCCGCTCGATCCGGCGGGAGAGCCCGCGGGACCTGGTGGTCGTCTACATCCCCGAGTACGTCGTGGGCCACTGGTGGGAGCAGCTGCTGCACAACCAGAGCGCCCTGCGGCTCAAGGGGCGTCTGCTGTTCACGCCCGGCGTCGTGGTGGCGTCGGTGCCGTGGCAGCTCGCATCGACCGAAGGGCAGACCGGCATGGAGGACCACGTGCGCAGGACGATCTCCCGTGGGCTCTGAGGCGCGCGGCGCCGGGGCGGCGCCGGGGGACCTGGTCGAGCTCGAGGTCGGCCCGGTCGCGCACGGCGGCCACTGCGTCGCCCGGCTGCGGGCGCCCGGCGAGGACGGCCCCGGGCGGGTCGTGTTCGTCCGGCACGCCCTGCCCGGCGAGCGGGTCGTGGCGCGGCTGACCGACGCGGGTCCGAAGGCGAAGTTCTGGCGCGCCGACGCCGTCGAGGTGCTCGAGGCGTCCCCCGACCGCGTGGAGTCCGCGTGGGCCGAGGCGGGCCCGGGCGGCGTCGGGGGCGGCGAGCTCGCGCACGTCCGGCCCGACGCCCAGCGCGCCTGGAAGGCGGCGGTGCTGGCGGAGCAGCTGCAGCGGCTCGCGCGCGTCGAGCGGGAGGTGCCCGTGCGGGCGCTGCCCGGCGACGAGGAGCGCGGCGGCCTCGGCTGGCGCACCCGGGTCGGCTTCCTCGCCGACCGGGAGGGGCGCGCCGGCATGCGCCGGTTCCGGTCGCACGACGTCGTCCCGGTGACGACCATGCCGCTGATGAGCGACGCGCTGGCCGAGCTCGACCTGCTCGGGCGCCGCTGGGCCCCGGGCGCCCGGATCGAGGCGGTCGCGCCCGCCGGCGGGGACGTCCCGGTCGTGCTCGTCGACGACCAGCCGTTCGACCTCCGCCGCGGCAAGGTCGACCCGCGGCCGAACGCCCGGTCCGCCGTCCGCGAGCAGGTGCGGGTGGGGGAGCGGGAGTGGGCGTACCGGGTCGCCGCCGCCGGCTTCTGGCAGGTGCACCGCGAGGCGCCGTCCGCGCTGACCGGCGCCGTGCTCGACGCGCTCGGCGACGTCAAGGGCGCCCGCGTGCTCGACCTGTACTCCGGCGCGGGCCTGTTCACGCTGCCCCTGGCCGACGCGGTCGGGGACGCGGGGTCCGTGGTGGCCGTCGAGGGCGACGCGCGCGCCGTGCGGGACGCGCGCCGGAACCTGCACGACCGGCCGCAGGTCGAGCTGCACGGCGGCGACGTGGCCGGGGCGCTCGCGTCCGGCGCCGCCGGCGGGGGCGTCGACGCCGTGGTGCTGGACCCGCCGCGCGTGGGTGCCGGGCGGGAGGTCGTGCGGGCGGTCGCCGGGCTCGCGCCGCGGCGCGTCGTCTACGTCGCGTGCGACCCCGCGGCGCTCGCGCGCGACGTGGCGTACCTGGCCGAGGAGGGCTACGCCCTCGCGGACGTCACCGGGTACGACCTGTTCCCGATGACGCACCACGTCGAGGCGGTCGCGGTCCTGGAGCGCTGAGCCGCCGCTCGGGCGCGCCGGTTCGGTGGAACGCGCCGAGTTCGGTGCCTGCAGCCACCGAACTCGGCTGGAGCCACCGACCTCGACGTCGGCGGCGCCCCCGGATCGTCCCAGGTCGGGGCGTCAATGCCCTCGCGCGGGGGCGCCCGGCGGCCTAGCGTGGGGACCGGGCACCGCGGCCCGCGGCGCCCGCCCCACCGGAAGGAGCCGACGATGACGACACCGCACGAGGGTGACGCCCGCGAGTCCGCCGCCGAGGCGACGCGCCGGGTGGCCGAGGCCAGCCGCCGCGCGACCGCCGAGCTGCACAAGCAGGGCACCCCGGACTACGACCCCCGGCAGCACCAGAAGGCCGTCGAGCGCGAGCGCCGGGCCGCCGAGGGCACGGCCGGGGACTGACGCCGGCCCCGCGCTCGACCGGCCGCGCCCGCGCGGCCCCGCGCGACCACCCCCGGGGTCGGCGCGCCGGGCCGCGCGGGCGCTCGGCGTCGGCGCCCGGCTCGGGGTAGGATGTATCTCGACATCAAGATACTTCGGCGGAACGCGGCCCGGGCCACCGGTCCCGGCGCGGACCCGCCACCGCGGCCGTCCCCCAGCGGCCGGACTCGCCAACGAAGGAGCCAGAAGTGAGCAGCGTCGACAGCTTCGGGTCGAAGGCCCGGCTGCAGGTCGGGGACGACACCTACGAGATCTTCCGGCTGGACGCGGTCCCCGGGACGGAGAAGCTGCCGTACAGCCTCAAGGTGCTCGCCGAGAACCTGCTGCGGACCGAGGACGGCGCGAACATCACCGCCGACCACGTGCGCGCCCTCGCCGCGTGGGACCCGACCGCCGAGCCGGACACCGAGATCCAGTTCACGCCCGCCCGCGTGATCATGCAGGACTTCACCGGCGTGCCCTGCGTCGTGGACCTCGCGACCATGCGCGAGGCGATGGTGGACCTGGGCGGCGACCCGACCCGCATCAACCCGCTCGCGCCCGCCGAGCTGGTCATCGACCACTCCGTGCAGATCGACGTGTTCGGCCGCGAGGACGCGTTCCGCCGCAACGTCGAGATCGAGTACCAGCGCAACCACGAGCGCTACCAGTTCCTGCGCTGGGGCCAGACCGCGTTCGACGACTTCAAGGTCGTCCCGCCGGGCACCGGCATCGTGCACCAGGTGAACATCGAGTACCTGGCGCGCGGCATCATGACCCGCGAGGTGGAGGGCGCGCTCCGCGCGTACCCCGACACCTGCGTCGGCACCGACTCGCACACCACCATGGTCAACGGCCTCGGCGTGCTGGGCTGGGGCGTCGGCGGCATCGAGGCCGAGGCGGCCATGCTCGGCCAGCCCGTCTCCATGCTCATCCCGCGCGTGGTCGGCTTCAAGCTCAGCGGCTCGATCCCGTCCGGCGTGACCGCGACCGACGTCGTGCTCACGATCACGCAGCAGCTGCGCCAGCACGGCGTCGTCGGCAAGTTCGTCGAGTTCTACGGCGAGGGCGTCGCCCAGGTGCCGCTCGCGAACCGCGCGACCATCGGCAACATGTCGCCGGAGTTCGGCTCCACCTGCGCGATCTTCCCGATCGACGACGTCACCCTCGACTACCTGCGCCTGACCGGGCGCTCCGAGCAGCAGCTCGCGCTCGTCGAGGCGTACGCCAAGGAGCAGGGCCTCTGGCACGACCCGTCGCGCGAGCCGGCGTACTCCGAGTACCTCGAGCTCGACCTCGGCACCGTCGTCCCGTCGATCGCCGGCCCGAAGCGCCCGCAGGACCGCATCGAGCTGTCCGAGGCCAAGGAGTCGTTCGCGACGTCGATCCTCGACTACGTCGACGCCGACGAGGCGGCGCCGTTCACCGGTGCGGCCCGCGAGTTCTCCGGCCTCGACGAGTCGGTCGACGAGACCTTCCCGGCCTCCGACCCGATCGCCGCCGGCGAGCACGCCGACTCCTCGGACGCGCCCGTCCACGTCGCCGGGGGCGACAGCGCGCGCCGCCCGCACAAGCGGGTGCCCGTCACCATGTCCGACGGCACCACCACCGAGCTCGACCACGGCGCCGTCGTGATCGCCTCGATCACGTCGTGCACCAACACGTCGAACCCCTCGGTCATGCTCGCCGCCGCGCTGCTGGCGCGGAAGGCCGTCGAGCGGGGCCTCACGTCGCAGCCGTGGGTCAAGACCTCCATGGCCCCGGGCTCGCAGGTCGTCACGAACTACTACGAGAAGGCCGGCCTCTGGCCCTACCTCGAGAAGCTCGGCTTCCACCTGGTCGGGTACGGCTGCGCCACCTGCATCGGCAACTCGGGTCCGCTGCCCGAGGAGGTCTCGGCCGTCGTCAACGAGCACGACCTGTCCGTCGTCTCGGTGCTCTCCGGCAACCGCAACTTCGAGGGCCGCATCAACCCCGACGTGAAGATGAACTACCTGGCGTCGCCGCCGCTCGTGATCGCCTACGCGCTCGCCGGGACGATGGACTTCGACTTCGACAACCAGCCGCTCGGCACCGACACCGACGGGAAGCCGGTGTTCCTCGCGGACATCTGGCCCACCCCGGAGGAGGTCCAGGCGACCATCGACGCGAGCATCGACCGCTCGATGTTCGAGGCCGACTACGCCGACGTGTTCGCGGGCGACGAGCGCTGGCGCGCGCTGGACACCCCGGAGGGTGACACGTTCGCCTGGGACGGCGAGTCCACCTACGTGCGCAAGCCCCCGTACTTCGACGGCATGGCCGCGGAGCCGGCTCCCGTCGTCGACGTGCAGGGCGCGCGGGTGCTCGCCAAGCTCGGCGACTCGGTCACCACCGACCACATCAGCCCCGCGGGGTCGATCAAGGCGGACAGCCCCGCCGGCCAGTACCTGGCCGAGCACGGCGTCGAGCGCCGGGACTTCAACTCCTACGGGTCCCGCCGCGGCAACCACGAGGTGATGATCCGCGGCACGTTCGCCAACATCCGGCTCCGGAACCAGCTGGTCCCGGGCGTCGAGGGCGGGTACACGGTGAACCACCTGTCCGGCGAGCAGACCTCGATCTACGACGCCGCGCAGGCGTACGCCGAGGCCGGCGTGCCGCTCGTCATCCTGGGCGGCAAGGAGTACGGCTCCGGCTCGTCCCGCGACTGGGCGGCGAAGGGCACCGCGCTCCTGGGCGTGAAGGCCGTCATCACCGAGTCGTTCGAGCGGATCCACCGGTCGAACCTGATCGGCATGGGCGTCCTCCCGCTGCAGTTCCCGGCGGGGGAGTCGGCCGACTCGCTCGGCCTGGACGGCACCGAGACGTTCGACATCGTCGGCATCGCGGCGCTGAACGAGGGGGCGACCCCCCGGACCGTGCACGTGACGGCCACCAAGGGCGACGGCTCGGTCGTCGAGTTCGACGCGGTCGTCCGCATCGACACCCCCGGCGAGGCGGACTACTACCGCAACGGCGGCATCCTGCAGTACGTGCTCCGGTCGCTCGTCGCGGCCTGACGCCTCGCGCGTCGACGACGCCCCCGATGCCTGTTCGCGCAGGCGGCGGGGGCGTCGTGCCGTTCGGGGCCGGGGTCCTGGGGCTGGGAGTTGACGGAGGGTCGCTCCGCGCGTAATGTTCTCCGAGCTGCCCGAACGGGAGGCACGGACTTCGAGGCTCGACCCGAAGGCCGGTCCCGCAGGCAGCCACCCCCGGCACGTGATCCAGACGCTTCGTCGCGTCCGGTTCGTCGTGCCGGACCGGGACCTCCCGAGGACAATGTCGCGTGAATCACGCACAAAGCACTCCGGAAAGCCTGGTAGTGTTCAGGGAGTCGAAAGCGGCGAAGAGATTCACCGAGAACGACGGCCAGAACATCTGGTAGAGTTTCGGGACGTCGGAGCCGCTTGAAAGAGCGGATCGGACAGGAAAGAAGCTCTGGTAGGGTTCAGGAACGCGAAGAAACGCCGGAAGGCGCGAAACGCGGGCCAGAAACTCTGGTAGATTGGAACCGAGCCTCCGGCCGGACGCCCTGCAACGGGTGGACGGGGGATGCGCGTCTGTTCTTTGAGAACTCAACAGTGTGCCTAGTAGTTGATGCCAAGATGGTTCATCGGCTCGGGTGGCCGCCCCGTTCGGGGTGGGTGCCTGGTTGTCGGTGGGTCTTGGTTGATACGGAAGTCTCCCGACCCCGTCGGGTGGCTTCTTTAGCAGCCGAATTGACTGATCTCCGCTCGCCAGCGGGTGGGGGTCGTTTCGT